>JBGSKN010000001.1:0-4846 GCA_041741215.1 Erythrobacter sp.
CGGCGCGGGTCTTCATGGGGCAGGTCTCCTTGGGCGCTTGCCTATTCCTGCAGCTTGGCAGCTTTGCAAGTATCAGCGGCGCTTCGGCACAGCTTCGTGCGCATCAGGACAGTGGCGGCAGGCAGAACCGCAGCACTTGCCACGCTTCAAATGGGCGAGCCGGGTGAACACGGTGTAGCCGGTTTCGGGATCGCGATAGCGGCTCTCCCCGCGCGCGCAGGCGGCTTCGTGCAGGGCGTGCCAGGGCGGCTCAGTCATCGCGCCGGGATAGGGGCAAAGTGGCCATCACGCCATGCGCGAAACAAAATTGCGGCGGCGGGACGGATACCGGCTTGCGCGCGTCACACTTTTGCGCTCTTTCGTACCCCACCCCACCTGTCACATCCCCGGAGAGCGCCCTTGCGTTTCGTTCTGATTATCGCCGCATTGCTGTTTGCCGCCCCCGCTTCGGCGCAGGGGATCGAGCAGACCAAGGGTTCTTACCAGGACAAGTTCCGCCAGCTTGATGAAGTGCTGCCCACCCCCAACACCTATCGCAATGCGAGCGGCGCGCCGGGGCATGAATATTGGCAGCAGCAGGTCGATTACCGGATCACCGCCGAGCTTGACGAGGCCAAGCGCCGCCTGACCGCGCGCGCCGTCATCCGCTATACCAACAATTCGCCTGACAGCCTGCCGTGGCTGTGGATGCAGCTGGATCAGAACATCTTCCGCAAGGATTCGATGGCCGAACTGACCGATGCGTTCGGCGGCCCCGGTCGGCGTGGGCCGAAGGTGACGCTGGGCAGTGCGAGCGAGCCGACCAGGCTTTCGATGGAAGAACTGCGCCGCCAGCAGGCGATGGCCGACAATAGTTACGGCTACGACATCAACGCGGTGAAGACGCTGGCGGGGGCCGATCTGCCGCACACCATTATCGGCACGCTGATGCGGATCGATCTGCCAGCGCCGCTCGCGCCCGGCGAAACCGCCGAATACACCATCGAATGGGCGTTCAACATCGTCGAGGAAGATGCGGTCAGCGCGCGGTCGGGCTATGAACATTTCCCCGACGATCCGCGCAAGGGCGGCAATGACATCTTCCTGATGGCGCAGTGGTTCCCGCGCATGGTGGTCTATTCGGACTACGAAGGCTGGCACAACAAGGAGTTTCTGGGTCGCGGCGAGTTCACGCTCGAATTTGGTGATTACGAGGTCGAAATGACCGTGCCGGGCGATCATATCGTCGCAGCCACCGGGGTGCTCCAGAACCCCGATCAGGTGCTCACCGAAGCGCAGCGCCAGCGGCTCGAAACGGCCAAAACCGCCGATGCGCCGGTGTTCGTCGTCACCCCCGAAGAAGCCGCCGCCGCCGAAGCGGGCAATCCGCGCGGCCGCAAGACGTGGAAGTTTTCCGCCACCAATGTGCGCGATTTCGCCTGGGGTTCCAGCCGCAAGTTCATCTGGGATGCGCAGGGCCACAAACAGCCCGGCGCCGAGCACGAAACCGTGATGGCGATGAGCTTCTGGCCCAAGGAGGGCGGCGATCTGTGGCGCAAATATTCGACCGCTGCAGTCGTCCACACCATGAAGGTCTATTCGCGCTTCAGCTTCGATTACCCCTACCCCACCGCGCAGTCCGTCAACGGGCCGGTCGGCGGGATGGAATATCCGATGATCACCTTCAACGGCCCGCGCACCACCCTCAACAAGGATGGCACCCGCACCTATTCGCTGGCGGAAAAGATGTTTCTGGTCGGCGTGGTGATCCACGAGGTTGGCCACATCTATTTCCCGATGACGGTCAATTCGGATGAACGGCAATGGACCTGGATGGACGAAGGGCTGAACTCCTTCCTCGATTCGGTCGCGGGATACGAATGGGATCCCGATATGCCGTGGACCCGCAGCCTGCCGCGCGACATGGTCAGCTACATGGTCTCCAGCGAACAGCAGCCGATCATGACGCAATCGGATTCGGTCACAAACCTTGGCGCGAATGCCTATGGCAAGCCGTCTGCGGCCTTCCACCTGCTGCGCGATACGGTGATCGGGCGCGAAAGGTTCGACTTTGCGTTCAGGGAATATGCCCGCCGCTGGAAGTTCAAGCGGCCCACCCCTGCCGATTTCTTCCGCACCATCGAAGAAGCATCGGGAACCGATCTCGACTGGTTCTGGCGCGGCTGGTTCTACACCACCGATCACGTCGATATTGCGCTGGATTCGATTTACCGGCTGAAGATGGACACCAAGGATCCGGACATCGACCTGCCCCGCCGCCGCAAGGAGCGTTCTGACGAACCCGAAGTGGTCGGCATCGGCCTTAACGAACAGCAGCGCCTGCCGATCTGGGTGCTCGAAAATCGCGGCGTCACCGATTTCTACGACGCAAACGACGAATTCACCGTCACCCCCAAGGATACCAAGAGCTACAAGGATTTCCTCGAAGGCCTCGACCGTTGGGAACGCACCGCGTTTGACCGCGCGGTGAAGGAG
The DNA here is from genome assembly GCA_041741215.1 of Erythrobacter sp. GTDB lineage: Bacteria > Pseudomonadota > Alphaproteobacteria > Sphingomonadales > Sphingomonadaceae > Erythrobacter. The sequence continues at coordinate 2,476 of JBGSKN010000001.1, forward strand.
GACGCGAATTACTACGTGCTCAATTTCAGCAACAAGGGCGGGCTGGTGATGCCGATCATCCTTGGCCTGACCTTCAAGGACGGCAAGACCGAAAAGCTGATGATCCCGGCCGAAATCTGGCGCCGCAACGCGCGCGAGGTGGCCAAACTGCTGGTCTTCCCCAAGGGCAAGGAACTGGTGCAGGTGGTGGTCGATCCCGATTGGGAAACCGCCGATGCGGATATCGAAAACAACCACTATCCGCGCCGCATCATCCCCAGCCGGATCGAAGCGTTCAAGGACGAAGCCAGCAAGGCCCGCGTCGGCCGCGATCTGATGGGCGAGGCCGCCGGGGCGGAAAAGGTGAAAGACCGCAAGTGATCCTGCGCCGTGCATTGCTGCTGATCGCCCTGCTGCTGACGTCTCCAGTATTGGCCCCATTATCGGCCCATCAGCAGAAGATCGCGATCAGCACGATCACGCTCAATCCGCGAACTGAACGGATCGAGATCGTGCATCAGGTGCCGGTCCACGACGCCGAACATGCGCTGAGGGTGCAGGGGGCAAAAGTGCCCGATATCGTCGGCAGTGCGGCCAGCCGGGAAGCCTTTGCCAGCTATGTCGCACGGCGTTTTCTGCTGGAGGTTGATGGGCAAACGGCAACCCCCGAATATGTCGGCAGCGAGATTATCGGCGGCAGCCTGTGGATCTATCAGGAAGCGCCCGCGCCCGCGGATGAGGCAATGCTGCGCGTCAACTCGCAGATCCTCACCGATGTCTGGGCGCGGCAGGAAAGCCGGGTGAATATCGGCAGCGGGACGAAGTTGACCACCTTCATCTTCACCGCCGGGGACATCGCGCAAAGCGCGCCTCTGCCCCGGTAAAGGCGCGCGGATCAGGCGCAGCGCAGATGCTGCGCGTCTGCCTTCGAAATTGATCGCGGGGCCTGACCCTAGGTCGCCATGATAATTAATTGCAAAAACCTCACCACTCTCTAGATTCCGGCCCGGGGGGTTGCGTTGGTGCATGACAGAACCGAATTAGCCACGTCCGGAATTGCGGTTCTGGGGAGAATGTTTGGCGAATTCCGACTTGAAACGGCCGGGGGCGCATCGCTATTGCTCAGCAATCGCAGAGGGATGCTGCTGGTTGCATTGCTGTGCCTACAGCCGGATCGCCGCCTTGATCGAGAAACGCTGTGCCAGCTTTTGTGGCCTGACCGGTTCCAATCCCAGGCGAGGGCCAGCCTCAGGCAATGCCTGCTGGACCTTCGCCACCAGTTCGAAATTGATGGTTTTGGCAATCTCCTGATCGTCACGCGATCAGCGGTCGCGCTTGATCGCAATTTTCTGCTGTCCGATCTGGGCATGCTCGAAGATGCGCTGGCAAAGGGCAATGCGGATCAGGCAGTGACCATCCTCGAAGGCATCGCCAATCTGCCAATCCTGCAGGGAATGGCGTTCAACCGGGCCTTCGATGGCTGGCTTTCGCTCAAGCGCCAGGAGGTCGATGCCCGGCTGCGTCAGGCGGTTGCCCGGCTGGTTGCCGAATTGCGCGCGGAAGGTGAGCCTGAGCAGAGCGCGCGGCTGAGTGCTGCCTCGCAAGCCCGCTATCCGGCCGCGCGCAGCACCGCCGAGATCGCACTGGCGGTTCTGCCAATGGGTCAGATCGATCATGTCGGCGGAGATTTCTTTCTGGCAGAGGGCATCACCGATGAATTGAGCGCGCGGCTGGGCAAGGTTGAAGGCATCGCGCTGGCCGGTCGCACTTCGGTTCTTGCGGTCGCGGAACGAAGGCAGACGCTGATCGAAATGGCCGCCAGCCTCAGGGTGACACATCTGGTCGAAGGCGATGTCACGCGCACGCATGAAAGCATCACGGCCCGCATAACCCTGATCGAAGGCGCGACCGGGACCGAGATCTGGGCCGACCGGATCATCGGTTCGATCGATGATTTCTTCGATTCGCGCAAAGTCATCGGCAATAATGTCATTGCGGCGATCTGCCGGGTGCTTGGCCTTTCGCTTTCGCCTGCGCCAATGCGCCGGATGACCACCAACCGTGCGGCCTATGCGCTTTACCTTCAGGGCCGTTCACTGGTCAGGCGGTCGATTACCGGTGGCGCTGCGGCCAAATCGGTCGAATTGCTGGAAGAGGCGCTGGCGCTCGATCCGGAGTTTGCCGAATGCTGGACCGCGCTGGCCGATGCCCATGTCCACAACGCGGTCTATACGCCGTGCCTCGACCGGGTCGAACGTTCGCGCAAGGCAGACGAATGCGCCCGGCGGGCGGTTGCGCTCGATCCTGGTCAGGGCCACGGGCTTACGATCCAGGGGATCCATGAATGGACCCGCAGGAACCCGGCGGGCGCACTGGACTTCGCCTTCGAGGC
>JBGSKN010000002.1:0-5867 GCA_041741215.1 Erythrobacter sp.
GATCGCGCCCGATGCGGTGGCGGCGATGCGCGCGCGGCTGTTCCCGCTGGCCACGCTGATCACCCCCAACTTGCCCGAACTCGCGCAGCTTGCAGGCCGCCCGCTTACCACTCACGAGGCAATGGTCGAGGCGGCTCGCGATCTCGCCCAAGCGACCGGCGCGGCGGTGCTGGCGAAAGGTGGGCATGGGGGGGGCGATCGAATCACCGATGTGCTGTTTATGCCCCCCAATGCTGAAGGTGGTGCGCGCGCCGTCGCCTTCGACCACGCCCGGATCGACACGCGCCACACCCACGGAACCGGCTGCACCCTGTCATCTGCGATTGCGACCCTGCTGGGCCACGGCCAGCCGCTCGAACACGCGGTCAGGCTGGGGCGGCAGTTCGTGATAAGGGCGATCGAGGCCGCCCCCGGATATGGCGCAGGCCACGGCCCGCTGGGGCATCAGGCGGTGCGCCGGCTTGATTGAAGACGCTCCAGGCCGCCCGCTCCCCCGCCCTTCCACCCGGATGATATCCCGGCAGGGTCCGGGTGGAAGGGCGGGGGAGCGGGCGGCGCGGCATCCGGCATCAGCCGGACGGCAAAATCAGTCCTTGATCTCGTAGAAATCCGCGATGCAGTCCCACGCCTCTTCGGCGGTTTCGCACCAGGTGAACAGGTCGAGATCGCTCTTTGAAATCGTGCCTTCTTCGGCCAGCGCTTCAAAATCGATCACCCGCGTCCAGAAATCCTTGCCGAACAGGATGATCGGGATCGGCTTCATCTTGCCGGTCTGGATCAGGGTGACAAGCTCGAAGAACTCATCAAACGTCCCGAAGCCGCCGGGGAACACCGCCACCGCGCGCGCGCGCAGCAGGAAGTGCATCTTGCGCAGCGCGAAGTAGTGGAACTGGAAACTGAGGTAGGGCGTCACGTAGGGATTGGGCGCCTGTTCGTGCGGCAGAACGATGTTCAGCCCGATCGATTCGCTGCCAGCATCCGATGCGCCGCGATTGCCCGCCTCCATGATCGAAGGCCCGCCGCCGGTGGTGATGATGAACTGGCGTTTGCCGTCCTCGATGATCGATTTTTCGCTGACGAGGCGGGCGAGCTTGTAGGCTTCGTCGTAATATCTGGCCTTTTCCGCGAGCCGCGCGGCAACCTTCTGGTCGTATTCGTTGCCACTGGCTGCGGCCTCGGCCAGCCGGGCTTCGGCCTGCGCGGGCGAAGGGATGCGGGCCGAACCATACATCACCAGCGTCGATCCGATCCGCGCTTCGTCGAGCAGCATTTCGGGCTTGAGCAATTCCAGCTGGAAACGCACCGGGCGCAATTCGTCGCGCAGCAGGAAATCGGTGTCGCGGAAGGCCAGCGTATAGGCCGGATGCGCGGTTTGCGGGGTGCGTTCGGGGCCGCTTTCAGCGAAACGGGTTTCTTCGCCCGCACGGTAGAATTTACGGTCAGTCAGGTCTTTTTCGGTCATGGTTAGACCCCTAATAGGGGCCACCTAGGCCCGCAAGCAGATTGATCTTGGTGGGTGTTTCACGTGAAACATTCGCATTTGTGTGGCTGGGTGCCCCGCAAGGATTCGAACCTTGATTGACGGAGTCAGAGTCCGCTCTCTTACCATTAGAGGACGGGGCATTGGCCACGCGCCCGAACTTGCGGGCGGCATCAGCAAGCGCGCTCCCTAGTTTTGTGCGGCGGCAAGGTCAAGCGCCGTTGCGCCGCGTTGCTTGCTCTTGCGCAGTGCTTGGGTTAGCTTGGCCCCAAGTGCTGGCTGGCGGAACGCGCAGGCAGTGATATGAAAGTTGCACGATCATGGCGGAAACTCTCCCGCCGGACAGGAATTCGAAGGCTGGGACAAAACGGGGCGGCAAGTCCGGGAAAGTAGCCGATTTTCGCTACAAACGCCCCCCTCAGCAAGATTGCCACAAGACCGGCCGCGATGGCCGGGGCAGCGGCGAAGCGCGCCAATCGCGCACCGCGCCCGATCTTTCCACCATCGGCACAGCGCGCGGCAATCCCCACGGCGAAGCCTATGCCGCGCTCGACCTTGGCACCAATAATTGCCGCCTGCTGATCGCGCGCCCGTCGGGCCGGGATTTCACGGTCATCGATGCCTTCAGCCGGGTGGTCAAACTGGGCGAAGGGCTGGCCGCCAGCGGGCGATTGTCGGACAAGGCGATGGATCGCACCCTCTCCGCGCTGACGATCTGCGCGGACAAGCTGCAACGCCGCAACGTCCGGCTCGCGCGGTCGGTGGCCACCGAGGCTTGTCGCCGCGCAGAAAACGGCCACGCCTTTATCGAACGTGTCCGGCATGAAACCGGTATCGCGCTCGACATAATCAGCGCCGAAGAAGAAGCGCGGCTTGCGGTTCTGGGCTGCCATATCCTGCTCGAATCGGGCGATGGCCCGGCGGTGATTTTCGACATTGGCGGCGGATCGACCGAGTTGGTGCTGGTGGAACCGGGCGGCATCGAAGCGAGCCGGGTGCCGCGCATCCTTGACTGGCATAGCGTGCCGTGGGGCGTCGTCTCGCTGACCGACACGGTGGGCCGGAGCGAGGATAGCGAGCCTGCGCGCGTCGCCCGATATGCGGCGATGCGGCGCATGGTGTCCGACAGTTTCGCGCCGTTTGCCGCCCGCATTGCCCAGGCCGCCCGGCATGATGATATCCGCCTGCTGGGCACCAGCGGCACGGTGACGACGCTCGCCAGCCTGTACCTCGAACTGCCGAGCTATGATCGCAAGGCGGTTGACGGGTTGATCGTGCCTGCGCCTGCGATGCGCGATATCAGCGCGCGGCTGAGCGCCATGACACCTTATGAACGCAGCAATCTGCCGTGCATCGGGCAGGACAGGGCCGATCTGGTGGTGGCAGGCTGCGCTATCCTTGAAGCGATTCTCGACCTATGGCCCGCGCAGCGGCTGGGCGTGGCCGATCGCGGCATCCGCGAAGGGATCCTCAGAAGCATCATGGCCGCCGAACACCAATCCGAACACACCTTGCGCCAGTTGCACAGGCAACGCTCTGGTCGCAGCGCCCGATGACCCGCGCCAGCAAGACGCCGTCCAAGCGGGTCAAGACCGCAAAGGGCCGCACGGCATCGCAGGTGCGCTGGCTCGAACGCCAGCTCAATGATCCATACGTGCGGCAAGCCAAGGCCGATGGCTATCGCAGCCGTGCGGCATACAAGCTGATCGAACTGGACGAGCGTTTCAACCTGCTCAAAGGCGCGGCGCGGGTGGTCGATCTGGGGATTGCGCCGGGCGGGTGGAGCCAGGTGGTGCGCGCCAAGGCACCACGCGCCGAGGTGGTGGGGATCGACCTGTTGCCGGTCGAACCGCTGGAAGGCGTGACCATTTTCGAAATGGATTTCATGGCCGATACCGCCCCCGCCGCGCTGACCGAAGCATTGGGCGGCGCGCCCGATCTGATATTGTCGGACATGGCGGCCAACACCGTCGGCCACAAGCAGACCGATCACCTGCGCACGATGGGTCTGGTTGAGGCAGCGGCGTGGTTCGCGACCGAAAATCTTGCCCCCGGCGGCGCATTTGTGGCCAAGGTGCTGGCCGGGGGCACCGATGCTGACCTGCTGGCCTTGCTCAAAAAGCATTTCGCCGTCGTCAAACACGCCAAACCTCCGGCGAGCCGCAAGGGATCGTCGGAATGGTATGTGATCGCTCAGGGATTCAAGGGAGCAGCGTAACGCTGCCCGCCTGTCTTATTCGGTGGCGGCAGCCGGATCAGCGCCCGCGTCGGCAGCAACCACCGCTTCTGCTTCACCTTCAACCGGCGCGTCAGCCGCAGCGGGCGTAAACGCTGGCAAAGGCAGATTGGCACCCTTGGAATTGAGATAGGCCGCCACCGCCGCGCGATCTTCAACCTTGGACAGCCCGGCAAAGCTCATCTTGGTGCCCGGAACATAGGACTTGGGGCTTTTCAGCCAGGCGTCCATCTTGTCCCAGTCCCACTGCCCGCCGAGCGCCTTCAATTCCGCGCTATAGGCAAATCCGGCGTGAAGCGCGACATTGCCGCCCATCGCACCGTAAAGGTTGGGGCCAACCCCGTTGGCACCGCCAGAATCGATCGTGTGGCAGCTCTGGCACTTGGCATAGGCTTTTTCACCCGCCGCGATCAGGTCTGCTGCGGGGACCGTGTTGAGCACTTCGGCAATCGACATTTCCGCCGGGCCGGCACTTTCTTCCGCCGCGCCCTCGATCACATAGCCGAGCTGTTCGGGACGCTGCGGCTTGTCACCGTGGAAATATTTGCCCGACAGGATCGAAAGACCCAGTCCCAGACCGGCGGCAAACAGCACCCAGCCTGCGGCAGTGTTGAACAGATCGCCGCCACCATTCTGGCCTGCGGCATCATCTTGCGGGGAATTGTCCTGTGTCATCACGGCAGGCCCATAGTGTCGCCCACGCGCTCGCGCAAGACTGATCGTGGCATCTATCCTCGGTGCTTTTGCAAGCAGGCTTGCCGATGTGGCCACGGGGCTCTAGCAGCCAGCCCCATTATGCGATCTTTTCCTGCCCCCGCGCTTGCGCTTGTCGACCGGATGCGCGCTGCCGCCGCCGTGGATCCTGCGCGGGCGATTGCGTTCCAAGGTTCGCCCGGTGCCAATTCGCACCGCGCCGCAACCGAATCCCGTCCCGATGCTCTCGCGCTGCCGTGCTTCAGTTTTGAAGACGCGCTGGATGCGGTCAAAGATGGCCGCGCGGGTGAGGCGATCATCCCGATCGAAAATTCGCAGCACGGGCGGGTGGCCGATATCCATTTCCTGCTGCCCGAAAGCGGGCTGCACATCGTCGCTGAATATTTCATGCCGATCAATCACGCGCTGATGGCGATCGGGGCCAACGCGCCGGGCCGCATATTCGAGGCAGCATACAGCCACCCGCAGGCGCTCGGCCAATCGCGCCATTTCCTGCGCGAACGCGGAATTGTGCCTTTGAGCCATGCCGATACCGCAGGCGCTGCCGCCTATGTGGCGGAACGCGGCGATCCCACCATTGCCGCGATTGCGCCCGCCATCGCCGCCGAACTTTACGGGCTTGAGATTATCGAGCGCAATGTCGAGGACAGCGCCGACAACATGACCCGCTTCGTCATCCTCGCCCGCGAACCGCTCGCGCCGCAGGCATTGGCGGGCAAGCCGGTGATGACGACCTTCATCTTCGAAGTGAAGAACATCCCCGCCGCGCTTTACAAGGCGCTGGGCGGGTTTGCCACCAACGGGGTCAACATGACCAAGCTGGAAAGCTACCAGCACGGCACCAGCTTTGCCGCCAGCGCATTTTACGCCGACATTATCGGCGCGCCGGGCGATCCGGCGGTTGATCGGGCATTGGAGGAATGCGTGTTCCATTCCAAGGAACTGCGTATTCTGGGCAGCTACGAACAGGCCCGCGCTAGGGGGTGAACCGCAACGGGCGCGTTTCGCGGTTGCGCCCACGCAGGCGGCATGCCACCACTTGGCGCGCATGACCGCAGCCGCCACGACCATCCCTGTTGAAACATCTGCGGTTTCCGGCGCATCGGCGCCCGCCGGGTGGGCTGCCATTCGCAATGATGGCGATCTTCAGTTCGCCCCGGTCACGGTCCCCGAAATTGCACCGAAGCAGCCGGGCTGGGTCGAACGATTGCTGAACGATCTGTTCGGCTGGCTGGCAGACCTGTTCGCGCCGCTGGGCCAGTTGATCGGCGGATCGTGGTGGTGGCTGCAATGGGCGCTGCTGGCCGCTGCAATCGGATTTGCGATGGTAATGCTGTTCAGGATGTTCGGCGCCGGCGCGGGTTTGCGCCGCCCGCGCAAAACGGCGCAAGACGCGCAGGAATGGCTGCCGGACCGCGCCGCCACGCTCGCGCTGCT
>JBGSKN010000003.1:0-4559 GCA_041741215.1 Erythrobacter sp.
GGTTGGCGGGCATCAGCGGGCCGGGTCGCCAAACACCTCGCGCACCGCCGCATCGGGCAGGCTTTGGCGCAATTCATCGCGCCACACTGTCGCCACCGCGTCCGACGGAGCGCGCCAGTCTCCGCGCGGGGACAGCGCGCCTTGTGACGAAACCTTTGGCCCATTGGGCAGCGCCGAACGCTTGAACTGCGAAAAGCCGAAGAACCGCGCGCAAAACCGGTCGAGCCAGTGGGCGATGGTCGTCAGCGAATACTCGCTGCGCCCCTCTGCCGGGAAGCCCGCCGGCCACAGCCCCGCCTCGCGCGATTTCCACGCATGCCACGCCAGAAACGCAACCTTGCTAGGACGTTGGCCATAACGGATCACGTGGTGGAGGAAGAAGTCGTTGAGTTGATACGGGCCGACCAGTTCCTCGGTCGATTGCACCGCACCGTCAGCGCCGGGGGGCACCAGTTCGGGCGAAATCTCGGTATCCAGCACCGCGCCCAACACCTCGCCGCAGGCATCGGTGAATTGCCCGGTCTGGATCACCCAGCGGATCAGATACTGGATCAACGTCTTGGGAACCCCGGCATTGACCCCGTAATGGCTCTTGTGATCGCCCACGCCGTAAGTGCACCAGCCCAGCGCCAGTTCGGAAAGATCGCCAGTGCCGATCACGAAGCCGCCGTGCTGCCCCGCCAGGCGGAACAGGTAATCGGTGCGAAGGCCCGCCTGCACGTTTTCAAAGGTCACATCATGCACCGGCTCTCCGCCCCCGTTTTCTTGGGTCGCAAAGGCGTGGCCGATATCTTCCAGCATCCGCCGCGCGGCAGGGGTGATGTCAATCTCGCCCGCCGTGATTTCCATCGCCGCCATCAGCCGGTGGGCGTTGCCTCTGGTGTGATCCGACGTGCCGAAACCGGGCATGGTATAACCGCGAATGGTGGTGCGCGGCAGGCCCAGCCGGTCGCACGCCTTGGCCGCCACGATCAGCGCGTGGGTGCTGTCCAACCCGCCCGAAATGCCGATCACCAGACTTTTCGCACCCGTAGCCTCGATCCGCCGCATCAGCGCATCGACCTGGATGTTGAACGCTTCGTAGCAATCCTCGTCAAGCTTGTCGGGCCGGTCGGGGACGAAGGGGAAACGGCGGACCGCGCGGAAAAGGCCGATATCACCGGGCGCATAGGCGTGTTCAAACAGGATCCGGCGATAGCTGTCTTCGGGGCGGCCTGCCCATTCGGCGGCATCGGCAAAGGTCTGATTGCGCAGCCGTTCACCGGTCAGGCGATCAGTATCGATATCGACCACGCACAACTCGCCGCTGCGGTCGAACCGCTCGCTTTGCGCCAGAAGGTCGCCCATTTCGTAAATCACGCCCTGCCCGTCCCAGGCAAGATCGGTCGTGCTCTCCCCGTGCCCGCTGGCCGAATAGACGTAAGCCGCGATGGCGCGGCTCGCGCTCGACCGGCAATGCAGATGGCGATCATCCGCGCGCCCGATGGTGACGGGCGAGGCCGACAGGTTGCACAGGATCAGCGCGCCCGCCATCGCAGCCTGCATCCCCGGCGGGACCGGCGCCCAGAAATCCTCGCAAATCTCCACCCCGAACCGGAAACCGGGGAGGTTTGCGGCGGCAAAGATCAGGTCGGTGCCGAACGGCACTTCTTCGCCTGCCACCCCGATCCACAAATCGGTGCAGCCGCGCCCGTGGGCAAAGTGGCGCTTTTCATAAAACTCGCGGTAATTGGGCAGGAAGCTTTTGGGCACCACGCCGAGCACCTGCCCGCCCGCGATCACCACAGCGCAATTATACAGCTTGTCCGCGCGCCGCAGCGGAGCGCCCAGCACCAGCACCGGGTTCAGTTCAGCCGAGGCGGCGACCACCTCGGCCAGCGCCTGCTCCACCCGCTCGATCAGCGCGTGTTGCAGCAGCAGATCGTCAATCGCATAGGATGACAGCGTCAGTTCGGGGAACACCACCAGATCAACGCCTGCTGCGTGTGCCTTGTGCGCCTCGGCCAGCACGCCTGCGGTGTTATGGGCGACATCAGCCGGGCGGCTGCGCGGGGTCGCGGTGGCCACGCGCACGAACCCGTGTTCGTGCATGTCGTAAAATGGGTGCGGTGTTTCGCTCATGGTTCGCGCGCGCTCCGGATGGCTGTCGCACCGCCTCTAGCGGGGAATCCTTGCGGTTCCTAGCGACAGAGCAAAAGTCCTGCTTTGTGCCCCGCAAGCCATTCGATTGCACCGATATGCTTGCACCTTGGTCGGCCAAGGGCCAGATGTTGCACCACACACAACAGGAGCCTTCGTTCATGGCCGACGCAACCTATACCCCGCCCGCTGTCTGGGACGCCGATACCGTTTCAGGCGGGCGCTTTGCCACCATCAACCGGCCCAGCGCGGGCGCGCGCGAGGAGAAAGAACTGCCGGTGGGAAAGCACCCCTTCCAGCTTTATTCGCTCGCCACGCCCAACGGGGTCAAGGTGACGGTGATGCTCGAAGAACTGCTCGAAGCCGGGCACGCGGGCGCGGAATATGATGCGTTCACGGTCAATATCGGCGGCGGGGAACAATTCACCAGCGGGTTTGTCGCCGCAAACCCCAATTCCAAAATCCCCGCGCTGATTGACCGCAGCGGGCCGCAGCCCTTCCGGGTGTTTGAAAGCGGGGCGATTCTGGTCCACCTCGCCGAGAAGTTCGGCGCCTTCCTGCCCACCGTTCCGCAGGCCCGCGCCGAAGTGCTGAGCTGGGTGTTCTGGCAGGTCGGCACCGGCCCCTTCATCGGTGGCGGGTTCGGCCATTTCTACGCCTATGCGCCGGAAAAATACGAATATCCGATCAACCGCTATGCGATGGAAACCAAGCGGATTTTCGACGTGGCGGACAAGCAGCTTGGCGAAACCCGGTTCCTGGCAGGCGATGAATATACCATCGCGGATATCGCCAATTTCCCCTGGCTTGCGCCCTTTACCACCGGCGAAATCTACAATGATGCCAAGACCTTTCTCAGCATCGACGAATATGAAAATGTCGGTCGCTGGGTAAAGGAAATCTTCGCGCGCCCCGCTGTCAAACGCGGGCGGATCGTCAACAAGGTGTGGGGCGATGAAGATACCCAGCTGATTGAACGCCATTCGGCGGCAGATTTCATCGGCAAGCGGCTGGATTGATCGGATCAAAAAGGGGGCAGGCAGCCGCTTTGGCCCCCTTCACATCCTGATCGGACACGTTATAGAGCGCCGCTCTTGCTGGGGTGTAGCCAAGCGGTAAGGCACCGGTTTTTGGTACCGGCATGCGCAGGTTCGAATCCTGCCACCCCAGCCAGCAGCAGTTGCAGGTTATCGCAATAACCCGCCTGCTTTGCCCCAGGATCAGGGCGCAATCACCCGCGACATCACCGCGCGCGAATCATCGCGATAGCCTCTGCGCTGTCCCATTCGTATGCGCCCGTCACCCGCAACACTTCGCGCCCCTGCGCATCGAACAGGATCGTCAGCGGCAGCAGGCCTTCGGGCGAAAACTGCGCCGACATCTGCGCATCGGGATCGAGCCAGGGTTCGAGCCGGGCAAAGCCTTGCTGCGCAAAGAACGGTGTCACCGCATCGGCCCCGCGCAGATCCTGGCTGATGGTGATGACCCTGACCTCGCCCTCCAGCGCGCCCGCAAGCGCGTCGAGCTGCGGCATTTCCACCACGCAGGGCGCACACCAGGTCGCCCACAGGTTGATCAGCACCGGGCCATCTTGCGCCGCCAGATCAAGCACCGCGCCTGCCGGGTCGGTAAATTGCATCGCCGGAAGCGGGCTTCCGGCAAAGTTGCGCACCACCGTGCCCGCGGGCGCGGAATTGACTTCGCGCGCGCCCGGTTGCGCCGGAGCCTCGCCCGCCCTATCGCAACCCGCCAGCAGCAGAAATGACAGGGCCAGAATGAACGACGAGCGGGACATGACAGGCTCCGGAAGCAGTGCAGACGATCGGGATGCGACCAACGCGATGTGGGGCGGACGCTTCGCCGCTGGCCCTAGCGCGATCATGCGCGAAATCAACGCCTCGATCCCGTTCGACAAGGTATTGTGGAGGCAGGACATCGCCGCGTCAAAGGCGCATGTGGCCATGCTGGGCAAGGCCGGGATCATATCGGGCGACGATGCCGCCACGATCAGCGCGGGGCTGGATGCGGTCGCCGCCGAATATGCCGCCAATGGCGTGCCCGAAGACTGGGACCGCGAAGACATCCACATGACCACCGAAGCGCGGCTGGCCGAACTGATCGGCCCGGTCGCCGGGCGGCTCCACACCGCGCGCAGCCGCAATGATCAGGTGGCAACCGATTTCCGCCTGTGGGTGCGCGATGCAATCGACCAGATGGACGCGGGGCTGGCGGGATTGCAACGCGCGCTCGTCACCCGCGCGGGCGAACACGCGGACAGCATCATGCCCGGTTTCACCCACCTGCAAACCGCGCAGCCGGTAACACTCGGCCACCATCTGATGGCCTATTACGAAATGCTGCGGCGCGACCGTTCGCGGCTGGTCGATGCGCGCGCGCGGATGAACGAGTGCCCGCTGGGC
>JBGSKN010000004.1:0-7002 GCA_041741215.1 Erythrobacter sp.
GATAGGGGCGGCAGGGCTGGCCCGCTGGCCGCTGCGCCCGCTGCGGCTGGGGCTGGCCGCCGGCCTGATGATCGCGGGGCTGCTGATCGGTCTGAACGCCCGATTTGCCCCTCTGTGATCGCTTTGCACGATTGCTGCGACAACCCGTGTGGTTGCTGAAGTCGTTGTTGGCGTAATCGCCGTTGATTGCTAAAAGCGGGCTGTTACCTGCTTTCCGGGAGCAGCCCTTTTGCTATGTGCAGGCCGATGCCCAACACCACCATCATCGAGAATGCCGATACAGGCGCGATTGCCGATTGGCTGGCGCGCTATCTTGGCGCCATCGGATCATCGTCTGCGATCACGATTCCCGGCGGGTCGACCCCGTTTCCGATCCTGGCTGACCTGATCGCGCGGCATTCTGCCAGCATCGACTGGTCGGGCCTTTCGGTTTGGCCGAATGATGACCGGATCGTGCCGGAAGATCACGCAGCCTCGAACACCGGCAAGATCCGCGCGCTGCTCGAACCTGCCGGTGCCCGGATCGAGGCTTTGGCGGAACGCGGCACACCGCCGCATTTCGCGCTGACATGGCTGGGCATGGGGGCGGACGGGCACATCGCCTCGTTATTTCCCAACACCAACCCGCAGCCCGATGATCCGCTGACCATCCGCCGCCTGACGCCCGATCCGCTGCCCGCCAACGCGCCGTTTGACCGGATCACGCTGACATTGCCCGCGTTGCTCGATACCGACGCGATCCTGTTCACGCTTGGCGGGGCGGCGGACAAGCGCGCGGTGCTTGATGCAGGCCTGCGCGGCGATCACGATCTGCCCATCGCACGGCTGCTGCGCGGCGCGCAGGAACGCGGCGCCATCCCGATCACCATTTTCGCCTGATGCTGTCGCTGCTTCCCGCACCGCTGCACCGCGCCCTGCTGCCGCTGGCGCACCTGGTCAGGCATTATTGGCGCGGCTGGCGCGGCGCGCCGATTGCGGGGGTCGGCGTGGTCATCACCAATCTGGGCGGGGATGTGTTGCTGCTCAAACATTCCTATGGCCCCGAAGTGTGGGCGCTGCCCGGCGGGGGGCTGAAGCCGGGTGAAGATCCGCTGGAGGCCGCCCGGCGCGAAGTGCGCGAGGAGATCGGCATTGCGCTCACCCGGATCGAGCCGGTGGCGGTGATCGAGGAGGTGATATCCGGCGCGCCGCACACCACCCACCTGTTCGCTGCCACCTGCAATCAGCATCCCAAGCCGGATGGCCGCGAGATCATGGTGGCGCGGTTCTTCCCGTCGCATTCGCTGCCCGAACCGCTGGGCCGCATCACCCGCGCGCGGATCGAGGCGTGGCGCGCGCGCGGGATAGGGAAGGCTCTCTAAAGCAGGGACAATTGCGCTTCGTCGCGCGGCGCTTTGCTTTCCTCGGCCCCTTCAAGGTTCCCCAAGGTCAGCCCCATCAGCCGGATTGGCTGAGGCAGGGGCAATTCCGCCGCAAGCAGCGCGCGCGCAAGAGCGGCAAACTCCTCCCGGCCTGACACCCAATGCGGCACAGATGCGGCGCGGGTCATGTTGCGAAAATCGCTGAATTTGAGCTTGAGCGTCACCGTGCGTCCGCGCGCACCGGATGCTTCGATCCGCTCCCACACGATGGCGATGATATTTTCCAGCGTGTCGCGTAGCGCCGCGCCGCTGCCGATATCTTCGCTGAACGTCCGCTCTCCGCCGACTGATTTGCGCACCTGGTTTGCAGCAACGCCGCGCAGGTCGACGCCGCGTGCGGCGCGGTAGAGGTAATCGGCCATGCTGCCAAAATGCGTCCGCAAAAACGCAATGTCCTTGCCCGCAAGATCGGCCCCGGTGGCAATACCGAGCGCCTGCATCTTTTGTTCCGCCTTTGGCCCGACCCCGTGGAACCGCCGGATCGGCAGGCCCGCGACAAAGCCTGCGCCTTCGCCCGGACGGATCACGCATAGGCCATCGGGTTTGTTCTGATCGCTGGCGATTTTGGCGAGGAATTTGTTGTAGCTGACCCCGGCGCTTGCGGTCAGGCCGGTCGCGGCGCGAATATCCTGCCGGATCAGCATCGCGATGCGGGTGGCCGAACCAATGCCAAGAAGATCATCAGTAACGTCGAGATAGGCCTCATCCAGGCTCAGCGGTTCGATTACCGGGGTGTAATGTTCAAACACCCGGCGGATCTGGCGGCTGGCCTGCTTGTAGGCATCAAAGCGCGGGCGCACGAAGATCAGATCGGGGCACAAGCGGCTGGCGGTGACCGATGGCATTGCACTGCGCACCCCGAACCGGCGCGCTTCGTAACTTGCCGCCGCAACCACGCCGCGCCCGCCCGCCCCGCCGACCGCCACCGGCTTGCCCTGCAATTCGGGATTGTCGCGCTGTTCGACGCTGGCAAAGAACGCGTCCATATCGACATGGATGATCTTGCGCAGACCCAAGCGATCATGGGGCGCTTCCACGTCGCCCCGGGGTGCAGGCGGATCACTTTCCATCAACCCGGAATAGAACCTTCTCCGGCGCGAAGGAACTGCTGAGCGAACTTTTCAGCCCATCAATCAATTTGTGCGTATGCGAAAAGAACGGTGGCCATCGGGCGAACCTGTTGGCAAAGGCCTCCCCATGGCCACGCCGCTTGCCCCTTCCACGCTCGCCCGCAAGGCGCGCCACAAGCCGCGCCACAAGCCCTTGGGCGAACGCGAGCTGTTGTGGATGATGGCGATGCTGATGGCATTGAACGCCTTTGGCATCGACGCGATCCTGCCCGCGCTGGATGCGCTGGCGGCGGATCTTGCGGTGGTTGGCAATGACCGGCAGTTCGTGATCGGCGTGTATCTGCTCGCCGCCGGGATGGGCGCGCTGGTGCCGGGCGCATTGGCTGACCGGTTCGGGCGGCGACCGATCCTGCTGGGTGCGATTGCGGTCTATATCGTGCTCTCGCTCGCCAGTGCGATGGCGCCGACTTACGATGCGTTGATCGGCGTGCGCGCGGCGCAGGGATTTTTCGCCGCCGGGATCATGGCGCTGCCGCCCGCGATCATCCGTGACCGGGTGGGCGGGGACAAGATGGCCCGCATGATGAGCGTGATTTTTGTCATCTTCCTGATGGTGCCCGCGATCGCCCCGTCGATTGGCGAGCTGATTTTGATGGTCGCCGATTGGCGCGCGATTTTTGGCGTGATGGCGGTGGTGGGCGCGGGAATGGCGCTGTGGGTTCATGCCCGCCTGCCCGAAAGCCTGTCGCCCGATAACGTCCAGCCGATCCGCCCGCGCAGCATCGCCGCCAATATGGCCCGCGCGCTCGCGATGCCGAGCGTGGTGGGCTATGTATTCGGTTCTGCGCTGGTGTTCGGGGCCTTGTTTGGCTTCATCAATTCATCGCAGCAACTGATCACCGGGACATTCGGCGCGGGCGATATCTTCCCGCTGGTGTTCGGCATCTGCGCCGGGTCAATGGCGCTGGCGAGCTGGTCAAATTCGCGCATTGTCGAACGGTTCGGCGCGCGCCGGGTGAGCCACACCGCGTTGTTCGCCTTCATCGCGGTCAGCATCGTGCAGGTGTTTTTCGCCTTCCAGCCCGAAGAGCACCTGTGGCAATTCGTCCCGCTGATGGCGATCAACATGGCGCTGCTTGGGTTTATCGGGAGCAATTTCGGCGCGATTGCGATGAACCCGTTTTCCGCCATCGCGGGCGCGGCAAGCTCGGTCCACGGGTTCGTGCGGATGACCATGGCGGCGCTGATCGGCGGTTCGATTGGCTATGCGTTCGATGGCACCGCGCGCCCGCTGGCGCTGGCGCTGCTGGCGAGCGGGCTGGTGTGTCTGGCGTTGGTGTTGCTGAGCGAGAAGGGCAAGCTGTTCGGGCCATCCGATGCCGAGGCGGGGATGGGCCGCTAATCCTCCCCGGAACGGGGAGGGGGACCGCCCGCAGGGTGGTGGAGGGGATTCTCCCCAAGGCACCGCCTTCAGCCGAAAATCCCCTCCGTCAGCCGCCTTGCGGCGTCTGCCACCTCCCCGTGCCGGGGAGGATTACTCCACCCCCAAACGCCGCCACGCCAGCCCGGCAAATTCGCACAACAGCGCCCGCGTGTCGCGCGGGTCGATGATGTCCTCGACGTTGAACCTCTCGGCTGAGCGGAACGGCGAGGTGACTTTGGCGAGGCGTTCGCGGATTTCCTCCAGCAGCGCCTGCGGATCGTCGGCGGCTTCCAGTTCGGCCTTGTAGGCGACCTCCAGCCCGCCCGCGATCGGCAGGCTGCCCCAGTCGCCGCTCGGCCAGCAATAGCGGTACTGGTAGCGATCCGCATTGCTCATCGCGCTGCCCGCGATGCCATAGGCGCGGCGCAGGACAACCGATGCCAGCGGTACGGTCGCGCGGTAGATCGCGTTCATCGCGTTGACCCCGTAACGGATCGTCCCCGCAACTTCCGCCTCGCGCCCGATCATGAAGCCGGGGTTGTCGACCAGATGGACAATCGGCAGGCGGAACTGGTCAGCCAGTTTGACGAAGCGTTCGACCTTTTCGGAAGTCCTGGCCTCCCACGATCCGCCGAGATAGCTGGGATCGCTGGCGATCACGCAGACCGGCCAGCCATCCAGCCGCGCAAAGGCGGTGATTGCGGCGCGGCCCCAAGCTTTGCCGATTTCGAACATGGTGCCCTTGTCGAGGATCATATCCAGCGCGCGGCGCATCGAATAGACCTGTTTGGGATCGCGCGGGACGAGGGACAAAAGCGCTTCCTCGCGCCGGTCGGCAGGGTCATCGCAGGCCGCACGGCGCGCCGGTTGCCCGACATATTCGGGCATGAAGCCGAGGAAATGCCGCGCGCGGGCGAAGGCTTCGGCCTCGGATGCGACCTCGTCATCGACCACGCCGTTGCGGGTGTGGATGTCCACCCCGCCGAGTTCTTCCTTGGCCTGGCTGTGATCGGCTGCGCCTTTGTAGCCTTCGCCCAAGCCGTCAACCACCGCAGGCCCGGCGGCGAACAATTGCGAAAGCCCGCGCACCATGATCGAATAATGGCTGGCCACCACCCGCGCCGCGCCAAGGCCCGCTGTCGGCCCCAATGCCAGCGCCACCACCGGCACGGTGTCGAGATTGCGCACCACATCGCCCCAGCCGGGCACCGCCGGGATATAGGTCGCGCCGATCTGTTCGAGCGTTTTGACGCTGCCGCCGCCGCCTGTCCCGTCGATCATGCGGATGATCGGGAGCCTGAGTTCGTGCGCCATACGCTCGGCCTGCACCATCTTGCGGGAAATCCCGGCATCGGCCGCGCCGCCGCGAATGGTGAAATCGTCCGCCGTGGCAACCACCGGGCGGCCATTGATCATCGCTTTGCCGAACAGGAAGGGGGCGGGGGTTACGGCGGTGAGATTGCCGTTGTCGTCATAGTGGCCGTGCCCTGCGATCTTGCCGATTTCGCGCAAGGAGCCGGGGTCGCACAGCGCAGCGAGCCGCGCGCGGGCATCCATCTTGCCGCGCCCATGCTGGCGCGCAACCTTGTCCGGCCCGCCCATTTGCTCCGCGAGGGCTTCGCGTTGCCGGAGTTTTTCGAGTTCTTTCGCCCAGGTCATCGGCTCTCCCTATTCCCCGTCATTGCGAGGCGACGCAGTCGCCGCGGCAATCCAGAGTGTTTCGCGAACCGCTCTGGATTGCTTCGCTGTCGCTCGCAATGACGAAAAGGGGAAGGAACCCAAAACTCTCCATCGTCATCCCAGCGAAAGCTGGGAACCAGGGCCTCATGGTGCAGCGCTTGCCGCCCTAGGCCCCAGCTTGCGCTGGGGTGACGGATTAATCTTCTGGTGACGGAGGCACCACCGTCACCAACACCGCCTCAACCTGCACCTGCGCGCCCGCGCTGACCGCCAGCCCCTCGATCACCCCGTCAAAGGGCGCGGTGAGGGCGTGCTCCATTTTCATCGCTTCGAGCACCAGCAGCCGCTGCCCGGCGGTGACGGCCTGCCCCTCGCTGACATCGACCGCGATGACCTTGCCCGGCATCGGCGCGACGATCGCGCCATCGGCGGCTGAGGCTTGGCCGGAGCCTCTCGGCTCGTAGTGCTTAAACTGCACCATCTCACCGCAATGGCGAACCAACGCGGGATATGGACCAGCCCCGCGATAAGCGACTGCAGTTTGATCATCGGCATCAAGGTCAATGTCGTAGGCGTTACCGCGATCATCTTCGACCATAACCCGATTGCGTTTTTCCCCGTTGAGGCGAAACCCGATGGTGCCTTGCAGGAGTCGGTCAGACGGTGTGTCGAGACGGCTTAAATTCTGAACCTCGAACGCAATATCGTCGGCGACCGAGATCGCCATTTCGCGCAGGGGCGTTTCGAATTCAGTCAATACGGCGAGATGGCGCTCGATAAAGCTAGTGTCTAGACGGGCTTCACGGAAATCTTCGTGATCAGCAGCTCGGATGAGAAACGGCAGATTCGTTTTGAGCGGATAAACTTCCGTCCCCCCGAGTGCCATGAGCAGCTCCGAAATGGCTGCATCTCGATCTTCGCCCCTTGCGATGATTTTGCCCACCATCGGGTCGTAGTTCGGCGATACGACGTCGCCCCAGTCGTATCCGAAGTCGTATCGGAAGTTGGAAAAGCCTTCCACCGGCGTCAGCGTGATGAAGAACTCGAACTTGCCAATGCTCGGCAAAAACCCCTTAGCCGGGTCTTCCGCATAGAGCCGCGCTTCAATTGCGTGGCCGTTGATCGACAGCTCCTCCTGCCGCTTGGGCAGCGGTTCCCCACTCGCGACGCGCAATTGCCATTCGACCAGATCGACCCCGGTGATTTCCTCGGTGACGGGGTGTTCCACCTGAAGCCGGGTGTTCATCTCCATGAAGAAGATGCGGTCGGCGCGCAGGCCTTCGCTGGCATCGGCGATGAATTCGATCGTGCCTGCGCCCTCGTAATCGACCGCCTTGGCAGCGCGAACGGCGGCGACGCAGATCGCCTCGCGGGTCTCATCGTCCATGCCGGGGGCGGGGGCTTCCTC
>JBGSKN010000005.1:0-4381 GCA_041741215.1 Erythrobacter sp.
GCAGCACCGGGGGCAGCAGCAATGGCAGGTTCCCGCGTCCGACATGGTCGAGATAGGCGATCAATCCGCCCGCCGCGCTGAGCATCGCGCGGGTGAAGTCCCCGAACGCGTCCAAGGTCGCCACCCCGTGCAGCGAGCGCAGCCGTTCGGCCCCGGCATCGCTGGCAAAGGTGCTGCGGGGGCGTTCAATCACAACTTCGCGTGTCCCCGCGTAGGCGGAGACCTCATCGAGGGGGGAGCTACTTTGCCTGAGATCCCCGCCTTCGCGCGGATTCGCCTCCGGGGTGATGATTTCGCTGGGGTCAAGCCGCGCCAATGCCGCGCCGAGCATTTCGGCTGAGCATTCTTCCAGCACCATCGCACCGGTCGAAACATCGCAGGCGGCGATCCCGATTGCCCCGCGCAATTCCGCCAGCGCAACCAGCACATTGGCGCGGCGCGGTTCGAGCAGCGCCTCCTCGGTCAAAGTCCCGGCGGTAACCAGCCGCACAATCGCCCGCCCCACCAGCACCTTGGACGATGGCGTGCCTTCGCGCTTCGCCCGCGCCCTGGCTTCATCGGGCGTTTCGATCTGTTCGGCAATCGCCACCCGGCAGCCCGCCCGGATCAGCCGCGCAAGATAGCCTTCCGCTGAATGCACCGGCA
The DNA here is from genome assembly GCA_041741215.1 of Erythrobacter sp. GTDB lineage: Bacteria > Pseudomonadota > Alphaproteobacteria > Sphingomonadales > Sphingomonadaceae > Erythrobacter. Next base: position 646 of record JBGSKN010000005.1, read on the forward strand.
CGCCGCACATCGGGATCGGCTGGCCACCATGTTCGCCGCGCGTGGTCAGCGCGATATCGAGGATTTGCGCCGCGGCCCTCGCATCATCGAAAAACAATTCGAAGAAATCGCCCATGCGGTAGAACAGCAGCGCGTCGCCCGCCTCCTCGCGCAGCGCAAGATATTGCGCCATCATCGGTGTGGGTTTGGAATCGGTGGGCGCAGCCATGCGCAAGGGCCTAGCCACGCGCGCGGCGATTCGGAATGTCTGCCCTTACGGCTTTCCCCCGAACTCCCTTCATTTCCTCCCTATCGCTGCTGGTCGCTCCCGGCTAAGCGGGGCACGATTTTCGGTAATCGCTCACAAAAAGGGATCAGGCACCATGGCCGAAGAGGACGCCACACAGAATAAGGGTGGTTTCACCACCCGTGAGGCATTGTTCTATCACGAGACGATCCGTCCAGGTAAGCTGGAGATCGTCGCGACCAAGCCGATGACCTCGCAGCGCGATCTCAGCCTTGCCTATTCGCCCGGCGTGGCCGCTCCGGTTGAAGCGATTGCCGCCGATCCTTCGCTGGCGGCGCGCTACACGGTCAAGGGCAATCTGGTGGCGGTGATTTCCAATGGCACCGCGATCCTGGGCCTCGGCAATCTCGGCGCGCTGGCTTCCAAGCCGGTGATGGAAGGCAAGGCGGTATTGTTCAAACGCTTTGCCGACGTGGACGTGTTCGACATCGAACTCGATACCGAAGACCCCGAAGCCTTCATCAACGCGGTGGCGCTGATGGAGCCGACCTTTGGCGGCATCAACCTGGAAGACATCAAAGCACCCGAATGCTTCATCATCGAAGCCGCCTTGCGTGAACGCATGAAGATTCCGGTGATGCATGATGACCAGCACGGCACCGCGATCATCACCGCAGCGGGCCTGCTCAACGCCTGCCACCTGACCGGGCGCGATTTTCGCGATGTGAAGGTGGTGGTCAACGGCGCAGGCGCGGCGGCGATTGCCTGCACCGCGTTGATCAAGGCGATGGGCGTGCGCCATGAAAACGTGATCATGTGTGACCGGACCGGCCCGATCACGCCGGGCCGCGAAGACGTGGATCAATGGAAAAGCGCCCATGCGGTCGCCACCACAGCCACCAGCCTTGAAGAAGCCTTGGTGGGCGCGGATATCTTCCTCGGTCTGTCGGCAGCCGGTGCGCTGAAGCCCGAATGGGTGCGCAAGATGGCGGACAAGCCGATCATCTTTGCGATGGCCAACCCGGTGCCCGAAATCATGCCCGACGCTGCCAAGGCCGTCCGCCCCGATGCCATCATCGCCACCGGGCGCAGCGATTTTCCCAATCAGGTCAATAATGTGCTGGGCTTTCCGTTCATATTCCGCGGCGCGCTCGATGTGCAGGCGACCACCATCAACGAAGAGATGAAAGTCGCCGCAGCCGAGGCGATTGCCGAACTGGCCCGCCGCAGCGTGCCCGAAGAGGTCGCGTCCGCCTATGGCAAGAACCAGAAATTCGGCACCGATTACATCATTCCCGCTCCGTTTGATCCGCGTCTGATCGAAGTCGTATCCTCCGCCGTGGCCAAGGCGGCGATGGATTCGGGCGTGGCGCGCGCGCGGATCGATGATTTCGACGCCTATCGCATCCAGTTGCGCTCACGCCTCAACCCCACCACCTCGGTGCTGAGCGGTGTGTACGAAGTCGCCAAAGCCAACCCCAAACGGATGGTGTTTGCCGAAGCAGAAGAAGAGGTGGTGCTGCGCGCCGCGATCCAGTTCCGCGATTTCGGTTATGGCACGCCGGTCCTTGTGGGCCGCACCAAGGCGGTGCTCGACAAGCTGCATCAGCTTTCGGTGTCCGACCCCGGCAGCTTTGAAATCCAGAACTCGGCCGATAGCGAACACGTGCCAGCGATGGTCGATTATCTCTACAAGCGGCTGCAACGGCGCGGTTTTACCGAACGCGATGTGCGCCGGATGGTCAATCAGGAACGCAACGTGTTCGCCGCGCTGCTGGTCGCGCTGGGCCATGGAGACGGGATGATCACCGGCATGACCCGCACCTTCGCTCAGACCGTGCGCGAGGTGAACCTGGTGCTCGATCACAAGGATGGCGCGCTGCCGTTCGGCATCCACATGATGATCGGCAAGAACCACACCACGTTCCTGGCCGATACCACCATCAACGAACGCCCGAATGCAAAAGAACTGGCGCACATCGCCAGGGAAACCGCTGCGGTCGCGCGGCGCATGGGGCACGAACCGCGCGTCGCGTTCCTCAGCTATTCGACCTTCGGCAACCCGTCGGGCCAATGGCTCGACAATATTCGTGAAGCGGTGGCGATCCTTGATCGTGAAGAACCCGGCTTTGAATATGAAGGCGAAATGGCACCCGATGCCGCGCTTAACCCCAGGGTGATGGCGCTCTATCCGTTCAGCCGCCTGTCCGGCCCGGCCAATGTGCTGATCATGCCGGGGCTGCAATCGGCCAACCTTTCGGCCAAGCTGCTGCGCGAACTGGGCAGCAATGCAACGATCGGCCCGATGCTGCTGGGCGTGGAAAAGCCGGTGCAGATCGTCCCGATGACCGCGACGGTGCCAGACGTGCTGACGCTGGCCGTGCTGGCTGGCGCGGGGGTTGTGGGGTGAGGTTCAGCGCCGCCTGAACCGGAAATACCACACCTCGTGCCCATAGACGGTGCGGGCCTTGTGTTCGTAGCGGGTTTCGGGCCAGCCTGAGGGGCGCACCTGCCAGTCGGCGGGCTTGTCGACCACCCACTCGAACGCATGGGTGTGGCGCTGCATCACCATCAGGGCGTGGCGCATGTAGATGTCGTGATCGGTGCCAAAGCGCAATTCGCCGCCGGGCTTGAGCTTCTGCGCGATCAGCTTCAGCGGGCCATCATTCATCATCCGCCGCTTGGCATGGCGGGCCTTGGGCCAGGGATCGGGGTGGAGCAGGTACACCATCGACAAGGCGCCATCGGGGATGCGGGCAAGCACTTCGAGCGCGTCGCCATGATGCAGACGGATATTGCCAAGGCGCTGGTCCTCGACATGGGTCAGCGCCTGCGCGACGCCATTGACGAAAGGCTCGGCCCCCATAAAGCCGTGATTGGGGAGCAGATCGGCGCGGTAGGCGAGATGCTCGCCCCCGCCGAAGCCGATCTCGAAATGCAGCGGGCGCGCATCGCCGAACAGGATCTCCGACGTGACCGGCCCTTCGGCAGGCACAGCAATCTGCGGCAGGAGGTGATCGACCAACCCCTGCTGACGGTTACGCAACTTCTTGCCCACACTGCGGCCATAAAGTCGCGCGATAGTGGTGGGGTCGCCTTCCTTATACGCTGTCATCCGCGCCCCATAGAAAAACGCCCGAGGTGTTTCCACCCCGGGCGTATTCTCTGAACCAGATCAGAGACGAAAATCGCTTCAGGCAGCTTCCACCACATCATCCGCATCGCGCAGCACATAGCCGCGGCCCCATACGGTTTCGATGTAGTTGTCCCCGCTGCACGCCAGCGACAGCTTTTTGCGCAGCTTGCAGATGAACACGTCGATGATCTTGAGTTCGGGCTCGTCCATCCCGCCATAAAGATGGTTGAGGAACATTTCCTTGGTCAGCGTGGTGCCCTTGCGAAGCGAGAGCAGCTCAAGCATCGCATATTCCTTGCCGGTGAGGTGCACGCGCGCGCCATCGACTTCGACTGTCTTGGCATCGAGGTTCACCGCCAGCTTGCCGGTGCGGA
>JBGSKN010000006.1:0-2549 GCA_041741215.1 Erythrobacter sp.
TGGCAACAATATGCGCCGCTGAAGGTGGCGACCCACGGGCCGGTTTTCCGTTATGAACGCCCGCAAAAGGGCCGCTATCGCCAATTCCACCAGATCGACGCCGAAGTGATCGGCGCGGGCGAGCCGCAGGCCGATGTCGAATTGCTGGCGATGGCGGATCAACTGCTGAAGGAGCTGGGGATTGAGGATGTCACCCTGCACCTCAACACGCTCGGCGATGGGACAAGCCGCGAGGCGTGGCGGGCGGCGTTGGTGGCGTATTTCGGCGCGGTGAAGGATCAACTGTCCGAAGAATCGCAGGAGCGGCTGAAGAAGAACCCGCTGCGGATTCTGGATTCCAAGGATGCGCGCGACAAGCCGTTCCTCGCCGATGCGCCGAAGATTGATGCCTTTCTGTCCGACGAGGCGCGGGCGTTTTTCGCCGCCGTGACCAGCGGGCTGGATGCAGCAGGCGTGAAGTGGGTGCGCGCGGAAAGCCTCGTGCGCGGCCTCGATTACTACCGCCACACGGCGTTTGAATTCATCCCCGACGAGGGCAGCGCCTCGGCTGCGGCGCTAGGTTCGCAGAGCACGGTGCTGGGCGGCGGGCGTTATGACGGGCTGATGGAAACGCTTGGAGGCGCACCGACGCCTGCGGTCGGCTGGGCTGCGGGGATCGAGCGGCTGGCGATGCTGGTGGGCGCGCGGGAGGAGGCGAAGGCTGATGCTGTGATCGTGGTCGAGAACGATGAGCGTCTGGATGATGCTATTTCGTTGCTCGGCAAGCTTCGCTCATGTGGTTTCTCGGCTGAAATGATTGCCAGCGGCTCGCCCCGCAAGCGGTTCGACAAAGCCAAGAAGATCCCGGCGCACGCCCTTGTGTCCTTCGCAGTGACTGACGAAGGCTCTCCTATGCGCATTATGGGCGATGGCGGCGAATGCCACACAGCGGTCGAGAGCTTTATTCTGACTGGCCGTTAGCCTCCCTCGTCACCCTGAACTCGTTTCAGGGTCCATCGCGCCGCATTTACCGCGGCCCGCAACGGCAAAATGGATGCTGAAACAAGTTCAGCATGACGAGTGAGAGAAGATCGAAATGCAAATCCCCCCCGAACGCCTTGACCAGATCGCGCACCGCTTTGCGGAGCTGGAAGCGCGCATGGCGTCGGGCACGCTGGTGGGTGAGGCCTTCGTGCGCGCCTCCCGCGACTATGCCGAACTCGAACCCGTGGCGAAAATCGCTGCCGAGGTGAAATCCGCGCGCGAGGAAATGGCGGGGCTGGCCGAAATGCTCGCCGACCCTGAAATGAAGGCGATGGCCGAGGACGAGCTCGCCCAGATCAAGGCCACCCTCCCCGATCTCGAACGCCGCCTCGCCATCGCGCTGCTGCCGCGCGATTCCGCCGATGCCAAGCCAGCGATGCTCGAAATCCGCGCCGGCACCGGGGGCGATGAGGCCGCGCTGTTCGCCGCCGATCTCTACCGCATGTACGAACGCTACGCCGCCGAGCAGGGTTGGAAGGTCGAGCCGGTCAGCATCAACGCCTCGGACATCGGCGGGTTCAAGGAAGTGATCGCCAACGTCACCGGCACAGGCGTGTTCGCCAAGCTGAAGTTCGAAAGCGGCGTCCACCGCGTCCAGCGCGTCCCCGTCACCGAAAGCGGCGGACGCATCCATACCAGCGCGGCGACCGTGGCTGTGCTGCCCGAGCCTGACGAGGTCGATGTCCATATCGAGGACAAGGACCTCAAAATCGACGTCTACCGCGCCTCCGGAGCCGGGGGTCAGCATGTCAACACCACCGATTCGGCGGTGCGCATTACGCACTTGCCGACCGGCACCGTCGTCACCTGTCAGGATGGGCGCAGCCAGCACAAGAACAAGGACAAGGCGATGCAGGTGCTGCGCACGCGGCTCTATGATGCCCAGCGCGAAGCCACGCAGGGGGCCGAGGCCGAGGCGCGCAAGGCGATGGTTGGCAGCGGCGACCGTTCGGAACGCATCCGCACCTATAATTTCCCGCAAGGCCGCGTCACCGATCACCGCATCGGGTTGACGCTGCACAAGCTGGAAGAGGTGCTCGCCGGGCCGGGTCTGGCAGAACTGATCGCCGCGCTGATTGCCGAGGATGAAGGCAAGCGGCTGGCGGCTCTGGCGGAATGAGGCGAGTGCGATGACCGTAGGCGAAGCCATCCGCGCCGCCGCCGACCGCCTCACCGCCGCCAGCGATACCGCGCGGCTTGATGCCGAATTGCTGATGGCCCACGCGCTGGAGATCAGCCGGTCGGCAATGCTGTTGCGGGCGATCCAAGACCCCGCGCCAGCCAGCTTTGGCGCGCTGGTCGAACGCCGGGCGGGGCATGAACCGCTTGCCTATATTACCGGGCTTGCGGAGTTTTACGGGCTGGAACTTTCCGTATCCCCCGCCACCCTGATCCCGCGCGGGGATAGCGAGACGTTGATCGCTGCGGCGCTGGAGGTTGCCCCGACGCATGGCCGCGCGCTTGACCTTGGCACCGGATCGGGGGCGCTGCTGCTCGCGCTGCTGGCGAACCGGGCGGGCTGGCAC
>JBGSKN010000007.1:0-3673 GCA_041741215.1 Erythrobacter sp.
CGGTCGAGCGAGGCCAGCACCTTGGCTTTCTTGGAAATCTTGGTCATCGGTTCAGCCCTCCACCACTTCGAGGCCCATCGAACGGGCGCTGCCCGCGATGATCTTCATTGCCTGATCAATGTCGTTCGCGTTCAGATCAGCCATCTTGGCTTCCGCGATTTCCTTGATCTGCGAATTGGTGATGGTTCCGGCCGAAATCTTGCCCGGCTCCTTCGAACCCGACTTCAGCTTCGCCAGCTTCTTGAGGAAGAAGCTCGCCGGGGGGGTCTTGGTGATGAAGGTGAACGAACGATCCGCATAGACCGTGATGACGGTCGGGATCGGCATGCCCTTTTCCAATTCCTGCGTGGCGGCGTTGAACGCCTTGCAGAATTCCATGATATTAACGCCGCGCTGACCCAGCGCAGGGCCGATCGGCGGTGAGGGGGTGGCAGAGCCCGCGGGCACCTGCAGCTTGATATAGCCTTCAATTTTCTTGGCCATGGGGCCATTCCTTTCACACTGTCGAACCACCGCGCAATTGGCACGGCAAATCATGTTCTCATGTTAAGTGGTCAGGCAGCGGGCATTCCCGCCTTCCACACGAATCCCTTGCGGGAAGCGGCGCCAATAATGGTGCCCTGCGCAAAAGGCAACAGGAATGACCGCGACCATTGGTCATTCTGCCCAATCGGGCTTGCGTTCAGAAGGCGGGTGGTAACCGAAGATGAATGACCGCTAGCGCTGCTAAATATCTATATTTGCCATCGTGGCATCAAGGCTTGCTCCAAGTATGGAGCCAGCGAGGATCACGACAGCCACCAGGCCCACCAGCAAACCAAGCACAAGGCAGCCGCAATTGACCATGCCGAGTGTATAACCCGTGCGACGTTCCTGATTTTTTTCCGGTTATGATCGCGGCAAGACCCAGCCCGGCGGATATCAGCAGAAAAAAATAGCCGATCACAAACCAGACAGTGAGAATGCCCACCACCAGGAAAACAAGCGCGAAGATGCCCAGCAACAATGCGGTGTCCTGCCCGCCCTGCTGCGCACCCGGAAGGGGCGCATGGCCATTGGAAATCGGGTAAATTTCGCTTGCGACACCGTCGACAATCTCGAAATCGACAACCATCCCCGCCACGGGATCACGCTCACCCCTCCAGGCGTCGAGTTGGAAATCTATGCGCGCGCCGTCGGAATGGGAAATCGCTCCCTTACCTTCCGCCTGATTATATCCGAGTACTGTCCCTTTCACGCCCGCCATTCTCCGTTATTTGGTCGCCCCCCGAAGGTTTCGACGAAGACTGAAGGGGAGCATGACGCCTTGCCAAAGGCCTGTAAACATCAAACTTCACAATCAAAACGCCCGCAAACCGCATGTCCCGCGCAGTCTGCATGCAATATGTGGGCGGTTATCGGCAATGATTGAGACGGGCCCCGAAAACCGGGGTCTATTTCGCCAGTTCGACGTGTTCGAAATCGAGTTCCACCGGGGTTGCGCGGCCGAAGATCGAGACGGACACCTTGACCTTGGCCTTGTCGAAATCGAGTTCTTCGACGATTCCGTTGAAGCTGGCAAACGGGCCGTCGAGCACTTTGACCGAATCGCCGATTTCATAATCGACGCTGATTTCGTGCTTGGGCGTTGCCTTGGCTTCGGCCACGCCGCCGAAATAGCGCGCGGCTTCGCGTTCGGAAATCGGCTGCGGCTTGTTGCCCGAACCCAGAAAACCGGTGACTTTCGGGGTGTTCTTGACCAGGTGATAGACATCATCGGTCATGTTCAGTTTGGCCAGCACATAGCCGGGCATGAACTTGCGTTCGACCTGCACCTTCTTGCCGCGCTTGACCTCGGTCACGGTTTCGGTGGGAACCTGCACTTCCTCGACACCTTCGGAAAGGCCAAGCCGTTCGGCTTCGGAAATGATCGCGTCGCGCACCTTGTTCTCGAAACCGGAATAAGCGTGGATGATGTACCAGCGAGCCATGAAATGTCCTTGAGAATGTGTCTGACGGGCAGAATTGATGCGGTCAGGAGATGAGGGCCAAAAGCCTTATTGCAGCAGGCCGATCGCGCCGCGCACAATGGCACCGAACGCGCTGTCGATGGCGAGGAAGAACAGCGCGAGGATCAGCATGAAGATGAACACGAAGATCGAGGTGCGCACCGTCTCTTCACGAGTCGGCCACACGATCTTGCTGCCTTCGGCGCGCACCTGATTGACGAATTCGCCAGGTGAGGTCTTGCGCTTCTTTTCTTCGGCCTTGGGTTCGGCAGTGTTCTTGTGCTCGGCCATAAAGCCCCGTGTTCCTTCGCGTGAATATCGGCGTCATTCCCAACGGCTTTCAGGTAGGGGGCCGCGCCGCCCGGGACAAGGTCGCCGGAGGGGCTGGATATGCTACCAATGTCAGAAAAGACGCCGCGCATATACGCGCGGCGGCTGGCAATTGCAAGATTGCTTGGGCGCGCGTCAGCCGGGCGCGAACAGCCGCGCAAACAGGCCGGGCTGCTGCATCGGCCGCAGCGGTCCGTGGATCGCCGAAAGGCGCGCCGGATCGCGGGTAGGACGCGGGCTGACCCAGTGGTCAGGGCGCGAGGAACGGAAAATATAGGCGCTCATCCTGTGTCTCCTGTGCGATGATGAACTCGGTTCGTCGACAGGAATACACGGCTCGGCTTGCCGTGGGATGAACGAGGTGGTTGGGTGAGGCCACCCGACGTGGGGCGATAACCGGTGCCATTGGCACCGCAAGCGCGACCGCGCGTCCGCAGCGGCCCGGAGTGGAGCAAAGCGAAACGAAGGAACCGCCGCGAGGACGAAGCGGCGGAGGCCGCTTCGCAAAACAAAAATGGCAGGGGTGTGCGGACTCGAACCGCAGGCCCTCGGTTTTGGAGACCGATGCTCTACCAACTGAGCTACACCCCTGCAGCGCGTCGGAGCGGTGCCTTTATCGAAGGCGGGGGGGATAGGCAATCCTCTTTGCCGCCTGTATTCTGCGCCGCAACCATGCACGCCCCTGCCCGCCCCCCGATCCCGGTTGAAACCTTGCTGCTGGCCTATCGCAGCGGGATTTTCCCGATGGCTGACCACCGCGATGATGCGGAACTGTTCTGGGTGGAGCCGCGCGAACGGGCGATCATCCCGCTGGACGGGCTGCGCCTGTCGAAAAGTTTGCGCAAGGTTTTGCGCGCGGACCGTTTTGCCGTGACCATCGACCGCGCGTTTGAAGCCGTGATCCGCGCCTGCGCGCAGCCGCGCCCCGATCATCCCGAAACCTGGATCAGCGAACGCATCATCCAAAGCTATATCGCGCTGCACCGCGCGGGCCATGCCCATTCGGTCGAATGCTGGGCGGCGGGCGCTGATGGCACTCCGGAGCTGGTGGGCGGGCTGTATGGTGTCAGTTTTGACCGTGTGTTCTGCGGGGAGAGCATGTTCAGCCGGATGCCCGATGCCAGCAAGGTCGCGCTGGCGTGGCTGGTGGCGCTGCTGCGTGCGGCGGGGTTTGTGCTGCTCGATTGCCAGTTCATGACCGAACATCTGCGCTCGATGGGCGCGGTGGAGCTGGCGCAGGCCGATTATCGGCGGCTGGTCGCGCGTGCCACTGGCCAGCCGAACGCCAGCCTTGGCAAAGCGTGGCGCAGCTTTGCCGAAGCCTATGCTTCGGGTGCCGGATCGGGCGGCGGGAT
>JBGSKN010000008.1:0-13111 GCA_041741215.1 Erythrobacter sp.
CGGCCGCAGCCGATGGTGCAGCGCCGGTTGATGGAGCCGATCCGCCACCGCGATTTGCTCGATCGGGTGGTGGGCGATCTTGCGGCTGACATGGTGCGCTCGCTCGAAGCGCGCGGCGAAGGCGCGCGGCGGCTCGAACTCGGGTTGTGGCGGGTCGATGGTGAGGTGATGTTGCGCCGGATCGAGCTTGCCGCTCCGATGCGTGAGGCTTCGCACATTACCCGGCTGTTTGCCGCGCGGCTCGATGATGTCGAGGCGGGATTCGGGATCGAGGCGCTGCAACTGCGCGCCAGCTGGAGCGAGCCGCTGGCGCTGTCACAAGCCGATCTGGATGCGGCAGCCGATCAGCATGGCACATCGCTTGCCGCCTGCATCGACCGGCTGAGTGTGCGGCTTGGCCCCAAAGCCGTCACCCGCCCGGTCGCGCGCGCCAGCCACATTCCCGAACGCGCGCAAGGCTGGCAACCGCCGCTGGAACCCGTGCTGCCCAGCCAGGGCCTGCTCGCCTTTCACACCCGGCCTTTGAAGCTGCTTGACCGGGCAGAACGGATCGCGGTGCTCTATGCCTCACCCGATGGTGTGCCGCAGCGCTTCCGCTGGCGCGGGAAGTTGCGCGAAGTGGTGCGGGTGGAGGGGCCGGAAAGGATCGCGCCCGAATGGTGGCGCGAACGTTCGATGGTGCGTCTGCGCGATTATTACCGGATCGAGGATTCCGCCGGGCGGCGGTACTGGGTCTACCGCCAGGGTATCGCCGGAGATGGGCGCGGCGGCGTGCCCGACTGGTTCCTGCATGGGCTGTATGCCTAGGGTCAGGATCTGGCCCTAAGGGCTTTTCAGCCGGCCAGCTTAGGGTTTTTTACCGATTTGTGCGATCTTCCAGGCATGAACATGGATTCGATCCCACGCGCGTCTGATCGCCACCCTATAAGCCTGATGGTCAAGGGACGGGTGCGTTCACGAGTGGTGTTCGTCGATCTGATCGACCTGTCCGAAGGCGGCTGCAAGATCCGTGGGAAGCCCGGATTTGCCGAAATAGGCGACCGGGTGACGATGAGGCTGAACGGGATCAATGCGCCGCTTGGCAACATCGCGTGGATTGAAGGGGCAGTGGCAGGCGTTGCTTTTGAAGGCGTGATGCATCCCGCTGTGATCGATCATCTGTGCGCACAGGGCGACGCAAAACTGGCTGCCCCGCAACACCGCAGGGTCTGAACACCTGCTTGCAAGCTTTGCATTTGGCAGAGAGCATATTGGAACATATAAGGAACAAAAAGGTGTTCCCCAAGGTTTCCCATGCCCCAGAAAACGCTCGAAATCCCTGACGATGTGCGGCCCTTGCGCAGCAGCTTTGTCGAACTTGGTCTTGTCAGCTGTTTCAGCTTTCTGCGCGGCGCGTCGGACGCGGTTGATCTGGCACTGACCGCGCAGGGTCTCGGCTATGACGCAATCGGGCTGGCTGATGCCAATTCACTGGCAGGTGCGGTGCGCCTGCATACCGAGGCGAAAGCGCTGAAACTGCGCCCGGTGATCGGCTGCCGGATTGAAACGGTGGAGGGGCTGGCCTTTCTCGCCTACCCTGAAAACCGCGCCGCCTATGGCCGCCTGTGCCGCCTCATCAGCGCGGGCCGGATGCAGACCCCCGACGGTGCGTGGCAGGACAAGGGGGTGTGCCAGATCACGCTGGCGATGCTGGCTGATCATTGCGAAGGTGTGCAGTTGATCGCGCTTCCGCCCGATGATCTGTCGGCGCGGTTTACCATTCAGGTGCCGAGTAATGTCGTGTCGTTTCCGGTTTTGGTTTCGCGCAGAGAGCGCAGAGGAGCAGAGGGGCGCAGAGAGGTTGCACCTGCGGCGCAGCCGCTCTCATTCTCAAACGGCACGGCCGAAGGCGGCGTTGCAGATAGTCAAAGTGCCTTCGGCACGAACGAAATCTCTGCGGTCTCTGCTCCTCTGCGCTCTCTGCGCGAAACCGCTTCTTTCACCGCGCCATTTGCCGACATCCTTCCCCATCTCACCCGCCGATTGTCCTCCTTGCGCCACATTGCCGCTGCTTATCTCTATCGCGGGAACGACATTGCCCGGATCGCGCAGCTCGATAACCTCGCCCGCGCCTATGGCCTGACATTGCTCGCCACCAACGACGTTCACTACCACGCGCCCCAACGCCGCGCGTTGCAGGACGTGATGACCGCGATCCGGCACAAGACCACCGTGGCGCGCGCCGGGCATCTGCTCCACCCCAATGCCGAGCGGCATTTGAAATCGCCGCAAGAAATGCAACGCCTGTTCGCGCGCTGGCCGCACGCGATTGCCGCCGCGCGCGATGTGGCCGACGCCTGTCGCTTCAGCCTTGATGAACTGCGCTATGAATACCCCCAGGAAATCTGCCCCCAAGGCCAGCCCCCGCAGCAATTTCTTGAAGCGGAAACATGGGCCGGGGCAGGGCGGCGTTACCCCGAAGGCCTGCCTGATATTGTGCGCGAAACCTTGCAGCGCGAACTCGCGTTGATCGCAAAGCTTGGCCTTGCGCGCTATTTCCTCACCATCAAGGACATCGTCGATTTCGCGCGGGGGTGCGATCCGCCGATCCTGTGTCAGGGACGCGGTTCTGCGGCCAATTCCGCCGTTTGTTACGTGCTCGGCATCACCAGCGTCGATCCCGCGAAACACCAATTGCTGTTCGACCGTTTCATCTCCGAAGAACGCAAGGAGCCACCCGATATCGACGTCGATTTCGAGCATGAGCGGCGCGAGGAAGTGATCCAGTACATCTATCGCAAATATGGCCGCCACCGCGCGGGACTGTGCGCGACGGTAATCCATTATCGCCCGCGCATGGCAATCCGCGAAGTGGGCAAGGCGATGGGGCTGAGTGAAGACGTCACCAGCGCCTTGGCGCGCACTGTATGGGGCGGGTGGGGGCGCGAAATCAGCGCAAAACACGCCGCCGAAAGCGGGCTGGATATCACCGACCCGCACTTGAGGCGCGTCCTCAAACTCACCGAGCAGATGATTGGAATGCCGCGTCATTTGGGTCAGCATGTCGGCGGGTTCATCCTCACCGAAGGTGCGCTGACTGAAACCGTGCCGATCGGCAATGGGGCGATGCCCGAACGCTCTTTCATCGAGTGGGACAAGGATGATATCGACGCGCTCGGTATCCTGAAAGTGGACGTGCTGGCGCTGGGGATGCTGACCTGCATCCGCAAATGCCTCGAACTGCTGGCCGCGCATCATGGCCGCCGCCTGAGCCTGGCGAGCGTGCCGCGCGAAGACCCGGAAACCTATGCAATGCTGCGCAAGGGCGATTCGCTGGGCGTGTTTCAGGTCGAAAGCCGGGCGCAGATGAACATGCTGCCGCGCCTGCGCCCGCGCGAGTTCTACGATCTGGTGATTCAGGTCGCGATTGTGCGACCGGGGCCGATTCAGGGCGATATGGTGCACCCCTTCCTCAAACGCCGCCGGGGTGCGCAAGCCGTGCAAATCCCTGCGCCCGCGCCCGAACACGGCCCGCCCGATGAACTCACCAGCATCCTTGGCCGCACGTTGGGCGTGCCGATTTTTCAGGAACAGGCGATGAAGATTGCGCTCGATGCGGCGAAGTTTTCCAGCCTTGAAGCCAACCGGTTGCGCAAGGCGATGGCAACCTTTCGCAGCCGCGGGATGGTCGATGAATTGGAGGAGATGATGGTCGAACGGATGGTGGCGCGCGGATACGACCGCGATTTTGCCCAGCGCTGTTTCAACCAGATCCGGGGCTTTGGCGAATATGGCTTTCCTGAAAGTCACGCGGCCAGTTTTGCCCAGCTGGTTTACGTGTCGAGCTGGTTGAAATGCCACTATCCGGCTGCCTTCGCTGCCGCGTTGCTCAATTCGCAGCCGATGGGGTTTTATGCCCCCGCCCAGATCGTGCGCGATGCGCAGGGGCACGGGGTCATGGTGTTGCCGGTGGATGTGAATGCCAGCGTGTGGGATTGCACGCTGGAGGCGGGCGAGGGCAATCGGCACGCTCTGCGACTTGGCCTCAGGCAAATCGATGGTCTGCCCGAACATGTCGCCGCCGCGTTGGTGGGGTGCCGCGAGGAGCACGGCCCCTACCGCGACATTGCCGATCTGCGCGCGCGGGCGGGGCTGTCTCCGGCGCATGTTGAACGCCTCGCCAGCGCCGATGCTTTTACCTCGCTGGGCCTCTCGCGCAGGCAGGCATTGTGGGATGCGCGCAGCCTTACGCCCGCGCCCGATCTGCCGCTGTTCCGCGCCGCTGCGGTGCGCGAAGAGGGGACGGAGCGCGCGCGAGTGCGCCTTCCCGTCATGCCCCTGTCAGAAGAAGTGGTAGCCGATTACCAGACCACCCGCCTCAGCCTGAAAGCGCACCCGATGGCGTTCCTGCGCGCTGATCTTGGCGCACGCGGATTTGTGCGGGCCTGCGAATTGAGCGAGCGCAAGTTTCGCAGCATGGTGCAGGTCGCCGGCGTGGTGCTGATCCGTCAACGACCAGGCAGCGCCAAGGGCGTCACCTTCATCACGCTGGAGGACGAAAGCGGGGTGATCAACCTTGTGGTATGGCCCGATCTCAAGGAAAAACGGCGCAAAGTGGTGATGGGCGCGCGGCTGATGGAGGTGCGCGGGCGGGTCGAACATGATGACGGGGTGATCCACGTGATCGCGCAATCGATAACCGATGCGACGCATGCGCTGCACGCGCTGTCAGACGATTTACCGGAGGCACCGCTGGCCCGTGCCGATCATGCGAATATGCCAATCGCCGGGAGCAAACCGCCTGCGCCGCGCGATCTGATCGATGAACTGGCCCCGAAGCCCAACGTCAAAGGCCATCCGCGCGATCACCGGATATTGCCAAAATCACGCGATTTCCATTAGGGTGCTCCAGCCTCAGATCGGTTCGAGCGCATATCCTGCTGAGCGGACCGTGCGAACCGGGTCCTTTGCGCCGTCGATCCCGATCGCTTTGCGCAGTCGCCGGATGTGGACGTCGACCGTGCGCAATTCGATGTCAGAGCCGGTTCCCCACACCCCGTCGAGCAATTGCCCGCGACTGAACACCCGGCCAGGGCTTTCCATGAAGAACTTGAGCAAGCGGTATTCGGTCGGCCCCAGTTGCAGAGCGCGGCCCCGGCGCTGGACTCTGTGCGCCACCGGATCGAGTTTGAGATCGCCAACCTCGATCGTCTCACCCGCCAGCGCCGGACGGATGCGGCGCATCACGGCGGCGACCCGGGCAAGCAGTTCGCGCGGGCTGAAGGGTTTGGTGAGGTAATCATCCGCTCCGGTTTCCAGCCCGCGTATCCGGTCATCCTCAGCCTCGCGCGCGGTCAGCATGATGATCGGGACGTGCGCGGTGCCCTTGTCGCGGCGCAACCGGCGGCACACTTCGATCCCGCTGGTGCCTTCAATCATCCAGTCGAGGATGATGAGATCAGGAACTTCCTCGCTGGCGAGCAAAAGCGCTTCGTCGCCATCACCGGTGCAGCGGACAGAATAGCCCTCGTTCTGGAACCGGTATTCGAGCAGTTCGGACAGCGCCGGATCATCTTCAACCAGCAGTAATTTGGCAGCGGACATGGGCAAGATGCCTCCTCAAGCCCGCAGAGACGGGCGCTGACCCGTGCTATGTGTCACTTGCGCGACAGTTTGATGAAACCGGATGCGACAAGTTTTCCACACGGGTGTTACTCATCGCCTGTTCAGGCTCGCTTTCACCGGTCGCCCTCGGGCGGATAGACCCCGGTTGCGGCGAAGTGGACCATTTCCGCGACGTTGGTCGCATGATCGCCAATTCGTTCGATGTTGCGGGCGACGAACAACAATTGGGCCGCGCTCGAAATGGTCGAAGGATTTTCGACCATGTGACTGACAAGATTGCGGAAAATGCTGTTGTAAAAAGCATCGACCTTGGCGTCGGTAGCGATCACTTCGCGGGCCAGATCAGGATCACGCGCGGCATAGGCCGTGAGCACGTCGTGAACCATGTCGCCCGCCAACTCGCCCATTGTCGCCAGCAGTGTCAGCGGTTCAAACCGGCCGCGACCTTCGATCATGCCGACTCGTTTGGCGATGTTCTTGGAATAATCGCCGATTCTCTCAATTACACCCACGATTTTCAGCGCCGCGATCACTTCGCGCAGGTCGTCCGCCATCGGCGCCCGCAAGGCGATGATCCGCACCGCCAGCTTGTCGACCTCGGTTTCAAGCGCGTCGATGCGCTTGTCGCGCGCCACAACGCTTTCGGCCAGCGCCACGTCGCCGCGCATCAGCGCATCAAGCGATTCGGCAATTGCGACTTCGGCCAGCCCGCCCATTTCCGCGATCAGGCCGCGCAGCCGGGTGATGTCTTCGTCGAAGGCCTTGACGGTATGTTCAGCCATCAGCCGTACCTTCCGGTGATATAATCCTTGGTGCGTTCTTCGATCGGATTGGTGAAAATATCCGAGGTCGGGCCATATTCCACCATCTTTCCGAGGTGGAAAAACGCGGTGCGCTGACTCACGCGGGCGGCTTGCTGCATCGAGTGGGTGACGATCACGATGGCGTAACGGCCCGAAAGTTCATCGATCAGCTCCTCGATCCTGGCGGTCGCGATCGGATCGAGCGCGCTTGCCGGTTCATCCATGAGGATCACCTCGGGGTCAACCGCGATGGCACGTGCGATGCACAGGCGTTGCTGCTGCCCGCCCGACAAGGTGGTGCCCGAATCGTCGAGCCTGTCCTTGACCTCGTCCCACAGCCCCGCGCGGGTCAGCGAGCGTTCGACCACCACATCGAGATCGGCTTTCTTTTCGGCAAAGCCGTGGATTTTCGGCCCGTAAGCGACATTTTCATAAATCGATTTGGGGAACGGGTTGGGTTTCTGAAATACCATCCCGACCCGCGCGCGAAGCTGCACCACGTCCATCCGGTCGGCGTGGATGTCCTCGCCATCAAGCTCGATCAGACCGGTTACCTTGGCCGAGGCAATCGTATCGTTCATGCGGTTGAAACACCGCAGAAACGTCGATTTGCCGCAGCCCGATGGGCCGATGAACGCGGTGACGTAATTGGGCGAGATGTCGATCGATACTGAGTCGATCGCCTTGTTGTCGCCGTAAAAAACCGAAACGTCGCGCGCGCGGATCTTGGCGCTTTTGTCGGTCATATTGGGATGGGTCACAGTCACCAGCGGTTCTCGAACTTGTTGCGGAGGTAAATGGCGAGGCCGTTCATCGCGAGCAGGAACACCAGCAGCACTATGATAGCCGCACTGGTGCGTTCCACAAAACCGCGATCGATTTCATCAGACCATAGGAAAATCTGCATTGGAAGCACCGTGGCGGGCGAAGTGAAGCCATCGGGCGGGGTCGCGACAAAGGCGCGCATTCCGATCAACAGCAGCGGGGCGGTTTCACCGAGCGCGCGGGCCATGCCGATGATTGTCCCGGTCAGCATCCCCGGCATCGCCAACGGCAGGACGTGGTGAAACACCACCTGCACTGGCGAAGCACCAATCGCCAAAGCCCCGTCGCGGATGGAAGGCGGCACCGCCTTGATCGCGTTGCGCCCGGAAATCACGATGACCGGCATTGTCATCAGAGCCAATGTCATCCCGCCGATCAGCGGGGCGGAACGCAGGTTGGGGAAAATCGCAAGAAAGATCGCAAGGCCGAGCAAGCCGAAGATGATCGAGGGCACCGCGGCCAGATTGCTGATCGACACCTCGATCAGATCGGTCCAGCGGTTTCTGGGCGCGTATTCTTCCAGATACAGCGCCGACAGAACCCCTATCGGAAAGGCCAGCACAAGCGTGACCAGCATGGTCAGCATGGTGCCCTTGAGCCCCCCCCATATGCCCACCGCCTGCGGACTTGTCGCATCCGAGCGGGTGAGGAAACCCCAGTCCCAGTTCCGCGCAAGCTTTCGTTCGCTGACCAGCCGCACGGCCAGCGCCTGGATTGCCGGCGGGCCGTCGCCCCGCATCGCGGCAGCCAGCGCGGATGAGGCGGCCAGTTCAAACGTCGCTTTGCGTTCGATCAGCGTGGGGTCAGCAGCCAGCGCCGTGGCCAGATCACGCCAGCCTTCGGATGACAATTCTGCGGCAGCATCAGGCCCAAGTTGCTGTTCGGCATAGAACGCCACGACATCGGGCAGGCCCTGCATTTCGAGCGCTTGGGTGGCGCTGGGTGCCGTCAGCGATACCGCATCACCGGTTATCCCGCTTTCGGGAAAGTTGATGGTGACCGCAATCTCGGCGCGCTGGAACCCGCCGATGCCGTTCATCAGCATGTTGCCGAGCAGGAACACCAGAACCGCCACTGAAAACCCGACAGCGGCAAGGCCAAGCAGACGGAAATTGCGTTCATCACGATAACGCCTCGCAAGGCGTTTTTCGAACGTGGGCGTGCGCGTTGGCCGGGAAGTATCGGCCTTGCCGCTTGTCGAGGGAAGGGCAATGCTGCTCATTCGTATGCCTCGCGGAAACGTTTGACCACGCGCAGTGCGATGAAGTTCAGCGCCAGTGTCACCATGAATAGCACAAACCCCAAGGCAAAGGCGCTGAGCGTGGCGGGGTGATCGGTGCTTTGTTCGCCGGTCAGCAGCTTGACGATCTGCACCGTCACAGTCGACATTGGTTCCAGCGGATTGGCGGTGAGATTGGCTGCGGGCGAGGCGGCCATCACCACGATCATGGTTTCACCAATCGCGCGGCTCACCGCCAGCATGATCCCCGCGACAATGCCGGGAAGCGCGGCAGGGAACAGCACCTTGCGGATGGTTTCGGACTTGGTCGCGCCCATCGCCAGGCTGCCGTCACGCATCGCACCGGGAACAGCCGCCATCGAATCGTCCGCCATCGACGACACGAACGGAATGATCATCACCCCCATAACCACGCCGGCCGCCAGTGCGCTTTCGGTCGAGGCGCCAGTGATGCCGATTGCCACGGCGGCGTCGCGGATCATCGGGGCCAGCGTCAGCGCGGCAAAATAGCCATAAACCACGGTCGGCACCCCGGCGAGGATTTCCAGCAGCGGCTTGACCCAGCTACGCACCCGCGGATGGGCATATTGCGTGAGGTAGATCGCGCTCATCAACCCCAGCGGGATGGCCACGATCATGGCGATCACCGCACCGATGAAGATCGTTCCCCAGAACAGCGGCACCGCGCCATAACGCGATGGATCGGTCGCTTCGGGACTGACCATCGTGTCCGGCCCCCAGAAGGTGCCGAACAGGAAATCCACCGGTGAAACGATCCCGAAGAACCGCACCGTTTCAAACACCAGGCTGCCGAAAATGCCAAGCGTGGCGAGAATCGCTACCAGCGAGGCCAGCAGCAGGATCATCATGACGGTGCGTTCAACTCGCGTGCGGGCGCGAAAATCAGGGCGCAGCCGCAAGAAGGCAAGCCCGCCGCAAGCCAGAGCAATCACCACGGTCACGATTATGCCGATGATCCTGTAGCGGCTGATAGCCTCCCGGAACGGAGCGACCAGCGCTTCGGCCTCGACGTTGAACACTCCCGACGCAGTGCCCTGCGCCGCAGCGCGCGCTTCGCCAAGAAACGCGTCACGTTCAAACCCGAACGCGGGAAGCTGCGCGGCGGCAGGCGAGGCCAGCACCGATTGCATCACCAGTTGCGGAGCCAGCACCGTCCATATGGTGATGAAAGCCAGCACGGGGATCACCACCCACAATGCGACATACCAGGCGTGATAGATCGGGCGCGAAGCCGGGCGCAGCGCCGGGTCACTCGACTGGAAGCTCCACGCCTTGGCACGGCCGGAAAGCCAACCTGCAAGGCCTAGCCCCATAGCAATCAGGATCAATGTGATCGGCGACATCAATCAGACCTGTGGTTCATGCACGGGGTGCGCAATTTATTGAAACGAGCCGGAACAGTCCCGATGCCCCGGCCTTTATGCCATGCCGAGCGCATGTTGAAGAAATAAGACACTACTATGACAGTTGTTGGGTTTCAGCTTCGTTCGGGGCTAGATCATTGTCATGAAAGGCGGAAATTACGGCGACCGGTTCCGGCTCTGGCTCGGCCACAGGAATCCGCACCACCACGCGTGTGCCTACGCCAAGTTCGCTGGTGATGTCGAGCCGTCCGCGATGGCGTTCCACGATATGTTTGACGATGGCGAGGCCCAGCCCGGTGCCGCCCGACGCGCGGCTGCGTCCCGGATCGGTGCGGTAAAATCGGCGGGTCAGATGCGGGATATGTTCGGGCGCAATGCCTTCGCCCTGATCCGTCACCGTAATCCGCGCGTGGTCGGCCTGCCCCAGATCGAGCGCCACAATGGCCGGATTGTCGGGAGCGCCGTATTTGAGCGCATTGTCGACGAGATTTCGCACGACCTGTTCAAGCTGCTGGCGATCTCCAAGTACGCAGACCTCAGCGTGCAATTCCATCTGCAACCTGTCGATCCGGTTCGATCCGGCGGCGTCGCGGGCGGCGCGTTCAACCAGCGAAAGCAGGTCGATCCGTTCAATCGGCAGGTCATGCTTTTCAGCCTCGACCCGCGACAGGCTCATCAGATCGCTGACCAGCGCCTGCATACGTTGCGCTTCGCGTTGGATGATGCCGAGAAATTTGCGCGCGGTGGCGGTGTCAATTTCTCCATCGCCTTCACGCAGGGTTTCGACATAGCCGAGAATGGCGGCCAGCGGCGTGCGTAACTCGTGGCTGGCATTGGCGACGAAATCGGTATGCGCGCGGCTGATATCGGCCTCAGCGGTCTGGTTTATGAACTCCAGCATCGCCAGTCGATCATCAATCGCCTGACGGTTTATCTGCCAGATATCACCGCGCCGCACGAGCCCGCGCACGATCGCCTCGCCTTCGCGGTTTTCGTTGAGCAGCGATGCCGCCTCGGGCTGACGCAGCGCAACGCGGGCGTCCTGGCCCACAACATGCGGGCCCAACAGCTTGCGCGCCGCGCGATTGGCGATGGCGATGGTGCTGCGTTCGGTAATCACCAGCGGGGTGGACGAATTTTCGATGAGGTCGCGAATCGAATCGACGGTGACGACAGGTTTCGTCTTGGCTTTGGGCAGTTCGGGCGGTCGCCCCCCCGCCACCATCAGCGACCCAATCCAGACTGCCACCACTGACAGCGCAATCACCGGATCGACCCCGGTCAACAGCATCGCCACAAGGGTTGCAGCTGCGAGCAGAATGCTGGCGATCGGGATGTTATGGCCGCTGCCCATGATGCAAGCCCCTTACAGCCTTGCGCAGGCAGTGGGAAGCGGGCGCGATGCAGATTAACGGAAGGTATGAAAAAGGGCGGCCAAGCCTAAGCCTGCCGCCCTGTTCATTCGCAACTGAAGTGGTGACCCCTACGGGAATCGAACCCGTGTTTCAGCCGTGAAAGGGCCGCGTCCTAGACCGCTAGACGAAGGGGCCATCTCTGTTGCGAGAGCGCGCACTTAGGGGGGTGGATGGGGACGGTCAAGTCCCGTTTGATTGCCCGCGCCCAAAAATATCCGTGCCTGCTGCCAATCGGCGAAAGCGGCGTCTTCAAGATGCAATTCCGCTGTCGGACGATTGCCCCAGTCATCGAGTTTCACGCGGCCCGCCAGGTGAAACCGCCGCCCGCTGCTGCGATGAAGCAGGGTTTGCGCCATTTCGCTCTCGCCTGCACGAAAGGCAATCGCCTTGAATGATCGGCCATCCATTCCGCTGGCGATCAAGCGCAGGTGATCCTTGCCGACGATGTCCGCCTTTATAATCCGCACCGGGCCGACCGCGATGCGCGGGGCGGGCCAGCCGACCCCGTATGGCCCGGCAGCCTCCAGCGTTTCAACCAGTTCAGGGGTCAACCCGCCGGGGGTCAGCGCCAGATCGAGCAGCATCGCCTGACCGGCGCGAGCATGATCCACATCGCGTGCCAACCGCGTGTCGAGGAATTCGGCAAAATCGGGGAGCCGCGCGGGATCAATCGTCAGCCCCGCCGCCATCGCGTGCCCGCCGCCCGCGACCAGCAATCCCGCTTCGCGCGCAGCAATGATCGCCGCGCCCAGATCAACCCCGCTGATCGAGCGGCCGGAGCCTTTGCCCTGTTTGTCGTCGAGCGCGATTACCACCGCCGGTTTGCCGGTCTTTTCCTTGATCCGCCCGGCGACAATCCCGATCACGCCGGGATGCCAGCCGTGCCCCGACAACACCTGCACCGCCATGTTATGTTGCCCGGCAAGCTGGGCTTCGGCGGCTTCCTGCACTTCGGCTTCGATCATGCGGCGTTCTTCGTTCAACTGCGATAGCTGCGCGGCGATGGCGCGGGCTTCTTCGGGATCGGTGGTGGTCAACAGCCGCACGCCCAGCGTCGATTCGCCAATCCGTCCCCCGGCGTTGATGCGCGGGCCGAGTGCAAAGCCCAGATCGCTCGCTTGCGGGGCGCGGGTGAGGCGGCTCGCATCCATCAGCGCCGCCATCCCGATCCGTTCCCGCCGGGCGAGCACTTTCAGCCCCTGTGCCACAAATGCGCGGTTGAGGCCGTGGAGCGCGGCAACATCGGCGACGGTGCCAAGCGCCACCAGATCGAGCAGGCCGATCAGATCAGGCTCTGAACGCTGCGCAAACCAGCCCTTGGCGCGCAATGTTCGCACCAGGGCAATGCCGAGCAGAAACGCCACGCCCACTGCGGCGAGATGCCCGTGCGCCGCGCCCAGATCGCTTTCATCGAGCCGATTGGGATTGACCAGCGCAGCGGCCGGAGGGAGTTCGGGCGAGCATTTGTGGTGATCGACCACAATCACATCCACCCCTGCATCGCGCGCCATGCCCAATGCTTCGTGCGCCATTGCCCCGCAATCGACGGTGACGATCAGCCGCGAACCGCTTTCCGCTAGCCGCACCAGCGCCTCGCCACTGGGGCCGTAGCCTTCGAGCAGGCGGTCGGGGATGTAATAGCCCGCTTTGTGCCCCAATTGTCCCAGCAGTTCGACCAGCAGCGCCGCACTGGTGGCGCCATCGACATCATAATCGCCGTAAATCGTCACCTGTTCGCCGGTCATTACGCATTGGGCGAGGCGTTCGGCGGCGGTGTCCATATCGCGGAACACCGAAGGATCGGGCAGGAATGCGCGCATTGTCGGGCGGGCGTGGCGT
>JBGSKN010000009.1:0-2689 GCA_041741215.1 Erythrobacter sp.
CCAATCGCGGCCCGGGCACCCGCGCCGCGGCTGAACCGATCGCCACGCTAGGCGCGCATCCCACCCGCGGCGGCGAGATCAAGGTGATGCCGGGCCGCTATGGCCCCTATGTCACCGATGGCACCACCAATGCGACCATCCCCAAGGACACGAAGCCCGAGGATGTCACCATTGACGCGGCAATAGCCCTGATCGACGCGCGCATCGCCAAAGGCCCGGCCAAGGGCAAGCCGAAGCGCAAGCCTGCGGCCAAGAAAGCGGCTCCCAAAAAGGCCCCTGCGAAAAAGAAGGCCCCGGCCAAAAAGAAACCCGCCACCCCGGCAAAATGAGGTGGCGGCGGACCGGGGGGCAAGCGGGGAAATGCCGCCCGGCCGCGCTGTTACCGCCGCGTTGGTAAATCATAAAGTATTGCCCCCTATCACCGAGTCCCAGGACCAGGGACCGCACCGTGATAGAAATCGAAGTCCAGAACGAAACTCACCAGACGCAGGAGCGGATTCGCTTCGCCGCAGTGCCGCGTATCAATGAGGGCATCCGCCTGCGCGCGCCTGATGGAATGTGGGCGAGTTATGACGTGATCGACGTTTGGTATCAGAAAGCCGAGTTCGGCGATGTCTGGATGCCCTATCTGCACATCCGCATGACGCCGGGCGAAGGCGCGGCAGCGGGCGATGATCCATTTTCCGATGATAACGCCGCGCGCGCCTATGACGCGGGGTTTGCTTCGTTGGCCGGGGAGCATGAACCGTGCAGAATCTGATCAAGCGCAATTCCGGCCCCAACCGCCGGGTGGGAATGGATGGCCGCACGCTCGCTGAAAAGCTCGCCCAAAACGAAGCTGCGCATGAAGCCGCCGGTGAGGTCGCTCAGGTCGCCGCGCTGCCTGACGAAATGCACTCCCGCGCGCCTGCCGCGCCGGTAGCGGTGGCAGAGACAGGCGCAGGCCATGCCGACACCGGCGATACCGACTCGATCGTCGCTGCGGCCAAGGCGATGCGCGATCGCTATGCCGCCGCCGCGCCTGTGGCTGCGGCCAGAACCTGCCTGATCGTCGATGACAGCCGGGTGATCCGCAAGGTTTCATCGAAAATCGCGCTCAGCCTCGGCTATGTGCCGATAGAGGCGGAGAACGGCGAGGAAGCACTGGCGCGCTGCAAGAAATCGATGCCCGATCTGGTGCTGACCGATTGGAACATGCCCGAAATGGACGGCATCGAATTCGTCGCCAAACTGCGTGGCATTCCCACGCCCAAGGAGCCGGTGGTGGTGTTCTGCACCTCGAACGGCGAGGCCAAGGACATCCACGATGGCATCGCGGCAGGTGCGGATGACTACATCGTCAAGCCGTTCGACGAGGCCGCGCTGAAGGCGAAGCTGGAGAAGCTGGGGCGGGGGTGAGGCTCTCTTGCCGCAATCCATTCCCCGTCATCCCGGCCTGCGCCGGGATGACGAAGTATCGTCATTGCGAGGATTGACGGAGCAGGTCGGCTTTCGGGATCGCGCAAGGTCAGTCCTGATGGCTGCTAATGGGTGGGATGGCGTCACCTTCGTCATCCCAGCGAAAGCTGGGACCCAGCGCGGCAAGCGCTACACCTTGAGGCCGTGGGCCCCAGCTTTCGCTGGGGTGACGACAATGGCGGCAATGGGATTGCTTGCGGACCGGCAGGTTTCAACTCAGGATTGAACCAATCGGACGCTCCTAACGCACCCAGTCCAGCCCGATCTCTTCAAAAATCTCCTTGTCCTCGGCCCAGTTCTCCGCCTGCTTGACGTGGAGATAAAGATGCACCGGCACGCCCAGGACTTCGGACAATTCCGCCCGCGCCGCCGCGCCGATTGCCTTGATCCGCGCGCCGCCCTTGCCGAGCACGATCGCGCGTTGTGTTTCGCGGGCGACCACGATCTGCTGGTGGATTTCGATGCTCCCATCCTTGCGCACCTCGTATTTTTCGGGGCGCACTGCGCTGTCGTAGGGCAGTTCCTCGTGGAGCTGCTGATAGAGCTGTTCGCGGGTGATTTCGGCGGCGAGCAGGCGTTCGGATGCGTCGGACACCTGATCTTCGGGGTACATCCATTCACCTTCGGGCATCATGCCCGCCAGCGCGTCCTTCAATTCCGGCACCCCGTCACCGGTCAGAGCGGAAACGAAGTAAATCTCGGCAAAATCGACCTTGCCTGCCAGGTCCTGCGCCAGCGCGAGCATCGGTTCCTTCTTCGCCCGGTCGACCTTGTTGAGCACCAGAATCTTGCGTTCGGGGCGGCTTGCCAGCGCCTCCAGCAGCGGCTCCAATTCGTGGCGGCGCTGCTTGATCGGATCGACCAGCAGCAGCACCGCGTCGGCAGCCTCCGCGCCTTCCCACGCGGCGCTGACCATCGCGCGGTCGAGCCGCCGCTTGGGGGCGAAGATGCCGGGGGTGTCGACCAGGATCATCTGCACCGGGGTGTCCGCCAGTTCATGCAACGCAATCCCGAGCATTCGCGCGCGCGTGGTCTGCGCCTTGGCCGAGGTGATCGCGACCTTCTGGCCGACCAGCTGGTTCACCAGCGTCGATTTGCCTGCATTGGGCGCGCCGATCACGGCAACAACGCCGCAGCGGGTGGGGGCGGGGGGTGTCTGTGTCATGGTGTCATAATATCCGTTCGCCCTGAGCTTGTCGAAGGGCTGTTCTGCCTTTTGGGCTGTGGTGGT
>JBGSKN010000010.1:0-2484 GCA_041741215.1 Erythrobacter sp.
CGGAACTGCGCGCCTTCCTCGGAGCCAGCCTGTCCAGGATCAAAATGCCCAAACTGTTCGATTTCCGCCCCGATCTGCCGCGCGAGGCCAATGGCAAGCTCTACAAGCGCGAATTGCGCGATGAATATGCGGCGAAGGCAAGAGAACCCGCGGCGTGATAACGCGGTGAAAAATCGGAATCGGCGCGTCCGATTTCGCTATTGTTCCACCGATGTTTGCCTTAGTTTCCGCGATATGGGATTTGACGTTCGCCTTGCGCAGCCGGAGTTGGCAGGATGAGCCTGCTTGAGCCGCACAACCTGCCGTTCCTGATCGCGTTCGGGACGCTGGCGGTGATTGCCTTGGTACAACTTACCGGCGTGTCCGAAGCGATTGAAGGCGCAGGCGAGTTTGACGCGGGCGATGCGCTTGAGGTGGGCGGCCTTGGCGAAGCGCTGACCACGCTGCTGGGGCTGGGCCGGGTTCCGCTGCTGATTTGGCTGTCGGCGCTGCTCTTCGTTTTCGCAACTGTGGGCATAATCGGGCAGTCGGTGCTGACAAGCATGCTCGGCGCGCCGCTTTCTGCCGGATGGGCCACGCTGCTGGCGGGCGGGGCTGCGCTGCCGCTCAACAGCCTTGCCATGCGCCCGCTTGGGGCGATCATGCCCAAGGACGAAACCACCGCCGTGGGGCTGGACGAATTGGTGCGGCGCGATGCGGAAATCCAGATCGGCACCGCACGCGCCGGTTCGCCCGCCCGCGCGCGGGTCGTTGATCGGCATGGACAACCGCATTTCGTGATGGTCGAACCGCACGATCAGGATCAGGAATTGAACGCAGGCGATACCGTCCTGCTGGTGCGCCGCGAAGGGCAGACCTTCTACGGCGTACATTATGAAAGCCCGCTGCTTGGGCTGGATAGCTAAAGGGAAACGCAAATGGCTTTGACTACGACCGGGGATGTAAGCTCATCCGGTGATCTGATGACATATGGTGTTGTCGGCGTGAGCGCGGTGCTCTTCGTCGTCATCTTCTTCGCGTTTCTCATCCGGCTGTATCGCCGCGCGTCGAAGGAAACCGCGTTTGTGCGCACCGGGCTTGGCGGGGAAAAAGTGGTTATGAACGGTGGGGCACTGGTGTTTCCGGTGTTCCACGAAACCATGCCGGTCAACATGAACACGCTGGTGCTGCCGGTGATCCGCCGCGACAATGAAGCGCTGATCACGCTCGACCGGCTGCGGATTGATGTGAAGGCGGAATTCTACGTCCGCGTCCGCCCCGATGCTGCGGCGATTGCTATGGCCGCGCAGACGCTGGGCCAACGCACGATGCAGCCCGAAGCATTGAAGGATCTGGTCGAAGGCAAGTTCGTCGACGCGCTGCGCTCGGTCGCGGCGGGGATGACCATGAACGAGCTGCACGAACAACGCGCCGATTTCGTGCAGAAGGTGCAGCAGGTCAGTTCCAACGATCTGGCAATGAACGGGCTGGAGCTGGAATCGGTGTCGCTGACCGGCCTCGATCAGACCAGCATCGAACACTTCAACGCCAACAACGCGTTTGACGCCGAAGGCCTGACCAAGCTGACCGAGCAGATCGAAGCGCGCAAGAAACTGCGCAACGATATCGAGCAGGACACCCGCGTGCAGATCGAGACCAAGAATCTCGAAGCCAGCCAGCGCAGCTTCGAAATCGCGCGCGATCAGGAATATGCGCGGCTGGAACAGGAACGCGAGGTCGAGGTGCGGCGCGCGGGCCAGACTGCCGAAATCGCCCGCGAACAGGCCGAGCGCAACCGTGAGGCCGACGCCGCCCGGATCGAGGCCAAGAAGCTGGTCGATGCCCAGCAGATCGAAGCCGACCGGCTGGTCGAAGAAGCCCGGATCGACCAGACTAGGGCGCTCGAAATTGCTCGACAGGAGCAATCCATCGCGGTGCAGAACAAAAGCCGTGAGGAAAGTCAGGCCAAGGCCGAAGCCGATGATGCCCGCGCCAAGGCGGCCGAGGCCGAAGAACGCGTCGCCACCGCGCGCGAAAGCGAAATCGCCGAACGCCAGAAAAAGATCGAATTGATCGAAGCGTCGAAACAGGCCGAACGTGAGGCAATCGGGGTCAAGGTGCAGGCCGAGGCGGAAAAGGATGCCGCCGCCAACCGCGCGCAAGCCGTGAAGCTGGAAGCCCAAGGCGAGGCCGAGGCCGAAAAGCTGCGGGCCGAAGCGTCACGAGTGCGCTTCGAAGTCGAAGCCGCCGGCCAGCGGGCGATCAACGAGGCGGCCAACATCCTCTCGAACGATCAGATCAGCCTGCAAACCAAGCTGGCGCTGCTCAAGGTGCTGCCCGAAGTCATCCGCGAAAGCGCCAAGCCGATGGAGGCAATCGATTCGATCAAGATCGTGCAGGTCGATGGCCTCACCAACGGCGGACGCTCGGCCAGCGACGGGGGCGGTGCAGGCGGCGGCGGATCGGGCAACCTTGCCAGCGATGCCGTGTCAGCCGCGCTTGCCT
>JBGSKN010000011.1:0-2424 GCA_041741215.1 Erythrobacter sp.
CCGCTCGGCAAGCTCGTCGCCGGGCGCAATGCCGGAGACGCCCGGCCCGGCATCACCCGCGGTCGCGTAAAAGATCGCCACATCCGCCCCCTGCCGAGCCAGTGCGGCAATCGCCGGAGCCATGAACAGCTCATCATCCGGGTGGGCCACCACCACCAGCACATTTTGCGGCGCAGCGTCGCCTCGCGCGTTCGCCGGAGCCAGCGCGAGTGCGGCCAGCGCGGTCATGCCTGTAATGCGGATCATTGCCGTTCTCCTCGCCTGCCACCGTGCCACCCGCAGCGCCACATGCAAATACTTTGCGTGCAGTTACTTTGCGTGCTGGCTCGGCCCGGTTATGCAGACGCCCATGAACACCGAGATAATGACCGCCCGCCTCGAAGAACCCTTCGGCGCCTTCCCCGATATCCTGACCGAATGGTCGCGGATCAAGGGCGATGACTTGGCCTTGCATGACGAACGGCGCGAGGTTTCCTGGGCGGAACTTGTGGGTCTGGTCGAGCGGCTGGCGGCGCGGATGGTCGAGACCGGGCTGCAACGCGGGCAATCGGTGGCGATCCTTGGCACGTCATGCACCGAATATGCGCTGGTGTTTCTGGCGGCGGTGCGCGCGGGCGGGGTGGCGGCGCCGCTGACCACCAGCGCCTCGATCGAACAGCTTGCAGGCATGGCAAAGGATTCGGGCGCGATCCACCTGTTCATCGATGCGGCCAAATCGGCGGAGCTGGGGCCGGATTTCATGGCCGATCTGATCCGCGTGCCGTTGGAAAGCATCGATCAGTGGATGGCACCTCCAGGCAGCCGCGCCCCTGCCTTCACGCCAGAACCCGACGATGCATTCAACATCATCTATTCGAGCGGGACGACCGGTATTCCCAAGGGGATCGTCCATTCGCACCGGATGCGCTGGCGGCAGTTTGCGCCGACGGCGCTGTCCTATCTGGGGTCTGGGCTGGAGGTGCGCTCGCTCGCCTCGACGCCGCTCTATTCCAATACCACGATGGTCGCGTTCCTGCCGGTGCTGCTGGCTGGCGGTGCTGTGCGGGTGATGGGCAAGTTCGATTGCGCAAAATGGCTCGCCCATGCGGCGGCCGACCGCAGCACCATCACGATGCTGGTGCCGGTGCAATATCAGCGCTTGATGGATTTCGCGCAATTCGACGATTTCGATTTGTCGGCACTGCAACTCAAATATTGCACCTCCGCCCCCTTCGCAGCCGAATTGAAGCGCGAGGTGCTGCGCCGGATGCCGGGCGCGCTGATCGAAATCTATTCGATGACCGAAGGCGGCGTCGTCTGCCTGCTGGCGTGTCACGAATTCCCCGACAAGCTGCATACGGTGGGCCGCCCTGCGCCGGGAAGCGAATTGAAGGTGCTCGATGACGAGGATCGCGAGGTGCCGCCGGGCACGCCGGGCAACCTGATCGGTCGCAGCCTGACCATGATGAGCGGCTACAAGAACCGCCCCGACAAGACTCAGGAAGCCCAGTGGATCGACCCGGCGACGGGTGAGGCATGGATGCGGATGGGCGATATCGGGCGGGTGGATGCCGATGGCTTTGTCGAACTGGTCGGCCGCGCCAAGGACATGATCATTTCTGGCGGGTTCAACATCTATCCATCCGATCTGGAGGCCGAATTGCTGAAGGAACCCGGTGTGATCGAGGCCGCCGTGGTGGGCGCGGCGTCACGCAAGTGGGGGGAAAGTGCGGTCGGCTTTGTCGTGCTGAATGATGGCGCGGCAGGCTGCGCCGCGATCATGGCGGCGGTCAACCACCGGCTGGGCAAGACCCAGCGGCTCGCTGCGCTGTACCCTGTCACCGAAATGCCGCGCAGCCATATTGGCAAACTGCCGAAAAGCGAGTTGCGCGAAGAAGCCGAACGGCTGGTGGGAGATGGGTTTTGAACATCCGCAAATGCAGCATGCGTCGCCCGTTGCGGTCTTAACCATTGAAGGCAAACGGGTTGACGGGAGGCCTATAATTTGCAGATTGCAGGCAGGGGTATTTGACGGGGACAAAACTTTCCGGCGATAGGAATTGTAGATGAGGGCATATTCCATACTGACCGCTTCGTGCGCGGCATTTTTATTAAGTTCCTGTGGGCCATCTATTGAGGGGCCGCAAACGGAAGATATCAAACAGTTCCTCGAAATGAACCTGAAAGAAGGGTTTGATGCTCAAGACATAGAAATTCAAGCGGCGCAGAATATTGGTGATGAGATTGAGCCAATCTATCGTTCGCGCATCAAGATGAACATAGGACCTGTTGACAAAGGGGATTCCCAAGAGGACCAGTATGTGATTCAAGGTGGCTTGTCAATCGGCGTTCAATCGGGACCCCCTATCGGCGCGCAAAAGGGACCCCCTTGCTGGGATGGTGGGTGGTTGATGCTGGGCGCGGTTTTCGCGCTGCTGACGGCGT
>JBGSKN010000012.1:0-2627 GCA_041741215.1 Erythrobacter sp.
CCGAAGCCATCGCTGCGGCGTGCAAGGCCGGGCAGTTGCTCCCGTCGGACGGCTGGCTGCAACGGCTGACCGAAAACGCCCCGTTCGGCCCGGTTGAAACGCTGCTCGGCGCGGTGCGGGCGGCAACCTATGCCCGCGATGAAAGCGGCGGGACCGATGCAGGTTACGGGATCGAAACCGAGGCGGCTGGCCTGCCCGGCGAGGTGATCGAAGCCGCCAGCAATGCTGCTGAGGCGCTGGCCGCGATCCGGGTGCCGCTGATCCGGCTGGGTGGGCGGCTGGAAGCGATCCTTGCCGACGCGCCTGACTGGCTCGACGCCCAGGGCCGGGCGCGGATCGAGGGCGCGCGGTTCGCGCTGACCTGGCGGATCGATCTGATCGCGGCATGGGAGGCGCTGCTTGACCGATTGGGCGGCCCGGCTGATCCCGAATTCGTCGATTGGCTGGCGGTCGACCGGTCCGATGCGCGCGAATTTGACGTGGCGATCCACCGCCGCTGGCTCGATCCGATGAAGCCGTTTGCGCGCGTGGTGCTCGAACCCGCGCACGGCGTGCTGCTGACCAGCGCGACGCTGACAGACCGCGCGAGCGATGATGATCATTGGGCCAGCGCAATATCACGGTCCGGCGCGGCGCATATTGACGTTGCGCCGCTGCTGTCTGCGGCGGACAGCCCGTTTGATTACGCCGCCCGCGCCGAGGTGCTGATCGTCACTGACATCAGGAAGGGCGATCTGCCCGCGCTCGCCGGAGCATATGCCCGCCTGATCGAGGCTTCGGACGGCGGCGTGCTTGGCCTGTTTACCGCGATCCGGCGACTGCGCGCGGTCTATGGCCGGATTGCCGACCGGCTCGCGCGGGGGGGCCTGCCGGTCTATGCCCAGCACGTCGATCCGATCGATACCGGCACGCTGGTCGACATTTTCCGCGATGATCCGCGCGCCAGCCTGATCGGCACCGATGCGCTGCGCGACGGGGTGGATGTGCCGGGGCATTCCTTGCGCTGCGTGATAATGGAACAGGTGCCCTGGCCGCGCCCCGATATCCTCCACAAGGCGCGCCGCGCGGCAGGCGGCGGCAGCCGGTATGACGACCGCATCATCCGCGCCAAATTGGCCCAGGCCTTCGGGCGGCTGATCCGCAGCAAGGATGATGCCGGGCATTTCATTGTCCTGTCCCCCGCCTTTCCCACCCGGCTGTTATCGGCCTTTCCGCCGGGCACCCCGGTGCTGCGCGTGACGCTGGAACAGGCTTTACAACGCGTCGCCGCTGGTGTTGGAGGCGGCGATATTGTTGCTGTGCGAGGAGCATTGCTGCCATGAAGATTCTCGGTCTGCTGCGCCACGCAAAATCCGATTGGGACAACATCAGCCAGCGCGATTTCGACCGGGGCCTGAATGCGCGCGGACGGCAGGGCGCGCAGCTGATCGGCGATCACATCCGCAGATCAGGGTTTACCTGGGATCGGCTGATTGCCAGCCCGGCCGAACGGGTAAAACAGACGCTGGCGGGCGGGCTGCCAGAGATGCCCGCGATCTATGACCAGCGGCTCTACCTCGCCAGCTTCGACACTATCGTCGAGGTGATCGAGGCCCATTCTGGCGCGGACGAGGCGCAGGCAGTGCTGATTTGCGGGCACAATCCCGGCTTGCAGGACGTGCTGCTCGAACTGGTCGCGCCGGGCAAGGAAAACGACCTGTTCCGCGACGCGGCGGTGAAGTTTCCTACCGCGACCTACGCCGTGCTCGAATGCGATATCGAGCATTGGAGCGAGCTGAAACGCTACTGCGCCAAGCTGGTGCATTTTGTGCGCCCACGCGATCTTGATCCGGCGCTGGGGCCGGAAAACTAAGTCACCGGCACCAGATTATCGTCCGAATCCCGGTCGATATAGAAGTTGTAGGGATCAACCCCGGCGAACAGCGGCTTCTCCGCCGTTACCACTTCGATCACCTGCCGCCCTGCGCGGATCGGCGCACGTTTCATCGACAGCACATTGGCTGTGTCGAAAGCGCCCGTTTCCGGCCGTGCGGTGAACAGGCCCACTTCGATATTTTCGGCCAGTTTCGCAGGTGTTTCCTTGCCCTTGCCATCGGCAGTGAACTTGCCCGCTTCGATGCTTATGCGCGTGTTCCAGCGGCCATCGGCCATTTGCGTGGTAACAGCCTCTTTCGCTTTCAGATCATAGATCGTGATCCGCTCAAACAGATCGGTGATCAGCGCCTGATCTTCGGGCGTGGTCGCTTCCTTGCGCAATTCCGCGATCAGATCGAGGCTGCGCGGATAGGGCGCGCCCTTGAACTTGTAGCGCGCAATCAATCGGGCCAGCGCGCGGTTGACCGCATCTTCGCCCAGCCGATGCTGGAGCAGATACATCGCCAGCGCGCCCTTCTGGTAATGAATATATTGCTGATTTTCGACCCGGATCAAAGGCTGTTCGCCCAGCACATCGGATTTGCGTCCGGCCAGATAGCGATCAAGTTCAAATGAATAGCCCCTAGTTTTCTAGACGCCTTGCTGTCTCATTGCCTGCTGTCGTTCGAACTCGACGGGCGACAGCATCCCGTTCCTGACATGCTTGCGCACCGGGTTATAGAACATTTCGATGTAATCGAACACGTCCTGCC
>JBGSKN010000013.1:0-6210 GCA_041741215.1 Erythrobacter sp.
CTGCCCGCCGCGCTCGCGGCCAGCTGGGGCTTCATGCTGCCCGCCGGCACCGGCCCCAACGCCATCGCCTGGGCCACGGGGCGCATCCGGATCGAACGGATAGTGGCAGCGGGCGCGATGCTTGATCTGGCAGGCATCCTGCTGATCGTCGGCGCGGTGTGGGGGATCGCGGCGCTGGTCTGACGATTGATTGACCTGCCTGAAACCTCCGCCGATACGCTTGCAACGCGATGCCGCGCGCGATACGCAGGCAACCAATTCAGCGGTGGCTGCGGAGAGGCGTTCCTGAGGAGGTTAGGAACGGGCGCCCTGCACATCGCGACAGGCTCCCGCCTTCCTGGGAGCGTTTCTTGAGGAAGGACAATCCGCCCATGACCGACGCTGTCGATGCAACCGACATCCCCACCCCGCGCCGCAAACCCAAACCCGGCATCAAGTCGATCGGCGGGCGCGCCCTGAAGCCATCCACGCTGATGATGGGGCACGGTTATGATCCGGTGCTATCCGAAGGATCGCTGAAGGCCCCGATCTTCCTCACATCAACCTTCGCGTTTGAAAGCGCAGCGGCCGGCAAACGCCATTTTGAAGGCATCACCGGCCTGCGTGAAGGCGGCGCAGAAGGCCTGGTCTATTCGCGTTTCAACGGCCCCAATCAGGAAATCCTCGAAGCCCGGCTCGCCATTTGGGATGGGGCCGAAGATGCTCTCGCCTTCAGCAGCGGGATGACCGCGATCTGCATCCTGATGATGGCCTATGCCAGTCAGAACGACGTGATCGTGCATTCCGGGCCGCTCTATGCCGCGTCCGAAGGCTTTGTCGCCAAGGTGCTCAGCCGGTTTGGCGTCACCTATGTCGATTTTCCCGCCGGGGCGACCAAGTCAGAGCTGGATGAGGTGCTGAAACGGGCCAATGCGCAGGCCGAAGCGCAGGGCGGCAAGGTGGCGATGATCTATCTTGAAAGCCCGGCCAATCCCACCAACGCGCTGGTCGATATCGAAGCCGTGCGCGATGCGCGCGACGCTGTCCTTGCGGGCACCCCGATTGCAATCGACAACACCTTTCTTGGCCCGCTGTGGCAGCGCCCGCTGGATCATGGCGCGGATATCGTCGCCTATTCGCTGACCAAATATGTCGGCGGCCATTCGGATCTGGTCGCGGGCAGCATTGCCGGGGCGAAACGGTGGATGAACCCGGTGCGCGCACTGCGCAACACGATGGGCGGGATTGTTGATCCCAACACTGCATGGATGCTGCTGCGATCGCTGGAAACGGTCGAACTGAGGATGCAGCGCGCGGGCGAAAACGCGGTAAAAGTGTGCGATTTCCTGAACGGCCACCCCAAGGTCGAAGGGCTCGGCTATCTGGGCCTGATCGCTGATCCGCGCCAGCAGGATATCTATGATCGCCACTGCCTTGGCGCGGGATCAACCTTCTCGCTGTTCATCAAAGGCGGGGAAGCGGAAAGTTTCGCCTTCCTCGACCATCTGACCATCGCCAAGCTTGCCGTCAGCCTCGGTGGGACGGAAACGCTCGCGAGCCACCCGGCGTCGATGACCCACTTGTCGGTTCCGGCGGCGCGCAAGGCGATGCTGGGCATAACCGATAACCTCGTGCGGATCAGCGTGGGGATCGAGGATGCCGATGATCTGATCGCCGATTTCGCGCAGGCGCTGGAATATGTGTGAGTTAGGCTCAGGGCCTGTTTACCGCGCCTTTGAGGTTTGAGTCAAAAGGGCTCAGCGCGAGGAAGTGCGGTGCAGGAATATGTCGATATTTTAAACCGAACTGACGCGGCGATGGGCCCTTTTGGCCAAATCCCTGCGGGACGGCGGAATGGCTTCCATCTCGAACCGCTCCACGCTTGCAAAGGCATCCAGCCTTTGCTGCGCGCGGATCGGCCCGATATGTTCGCCATTCCGCCGCCTCAAAGGCGCGGTAAACAGGCCCTGACCCTAGCTTGCCCCGCGTAAAAGCGCAAAGGCTTGGCCGAAAGGAAAACATCATGTCCGACACACGCAAGCCGGTATTTCTGGTCATCGGAGCAGGCGCCGGGATCGGCGGGCATACCGCTGCGCATTTCGCCGCCGGGGGCTATCACGCGGTTCTGGCGCGCCGGTCGGATGAGGCTGGGCTGGCGCGGATGGTCGACGCAATCGAAGCTGCAGGCGGCAGTGCCAGCGGCGCGCTGCTCAATGCCGCGGAAGATGGCGCGATCGAGGAACTTGTGGCGCACACCGAAGCCGATGTCGGCCCGGTCAGGTGCGCGCTCTACAATCTCGGCGCGCAAATCGGCACCCGCACCCTGCCCGATACCCCGCACCGCACGTTTGAACTGGGTTGGCGGCTGGGCACCTATGGCGTGTTCCGGTTGGCCCACGCGCTGCTGCCGGCGATGGTCGAGCGGGCGAAAGCCGGCACGCATGGCACGCTGCTGGTCACGTCATCAACTGCGGCGGTGCGCGGCAATGCCGGACAACACAGCCACGCCGCCGCAATGGGCGGACGGCGGATGCTGTGCCAGACGTTGAACGCCGAGTTCGCCCCGCAGGGCGTGCATGTCGCGCATGTGGTGGTGGATGGCCCGGTCGATGCGCCCGACACGCTCGGCAAGCTGTTGGGAGACAAGTTCGATGGCTTCAAGGCGGCAAAGGGCGCCGATGGCATCATCAATCCCGCAGCGCTGGCCGAAACCTATTGGCACCTTGCCCACCAACCGCGCAGTTGCTGGAGCCACGAGGTCGACGTGCGCCCGTGGACCGACGTAGCGTGGTGGAACGACAACCCCGATCAGCAGATCAACAGCAATGACAGGGGGTTTGCGGGGCCGCGCGAATAAGGTCGCGCGGCATAGGTTCAAGGTAGGAGAATGAATGTGGGCTGGGGGCCTACCCCCGCCATTCGCGGCGTTCTTCGGCGGCGCGGAGCACTTCGTAGGATACCTGAATCGCCTGGAACTGCCTGGCCGCCTCGGCATCGCCAGGCTTCACATCGGGATGTACTTCCTTGGCGCAGGCGCGGTAAGCCTTTTTGATCGCGGCAAAATCGGCATCTGCTTCAAGCCCCAGCAGTTCGAGCGCGCGCATTTCATCGGCGCTGCGCGAACCATCGCCCGATCCGGCCCAGCCGTAATGCGCGGCCTCGGCATAGCCTGCGTTTTCGCGCTGTTCGGCGCGGGCGCGTTCGTCCTTTTCAGCCTGCTCCAACCCTTCGAAATAATCCCAGCCGGAATTATATTCTGCGGCGTGCTTTTGGCAGAAATACCACCGTTCGCGGCTGTTGGGGGCTTTGGGCGCGGGGCAATTGCCCGGTTCATCACACCCATGGCGATCGCAGATGCGCACCTGCGTGGCTTCCTGAGACGAACCATAGGCGCGCCAGCGCGGAAACCCCCAATCGAGCGAACGCTTGGCGCGGCTCATCGCGGGGCACCGGGACGGCGTTGAAAAATGTCGTTGGTCGATGGCATGGGGCGGTCAATCTAGGCGAGGTGGCGGGAATTGGGAAGCCGTGAGAATACAAAAACCAGTTGCAATGTGAAATGTTGCGATGCAATAGGCCCTATGTGATGGCCCGCCATTCGATCAGGAAAGACCCCAGGATGAGCCCGCAATTGACCCTCTCCAGCCTGTTTTCGGTGCTTGCGCTGGCAGGCCTGTGCGTGGTGACAAGCGCGCGCGACCTTGCCGGGATCGACCCCGCTGCTGCAGCTGCGCCCTATGCGGTGCAGGCCGAACTTGCGCCCGGCCTGCATTCGCTCTGATCCTCAGTTGATGATGACCGAGGCGGCGCGGCGGTTCTGCGCCCACGCGCCTTCGTTCGATGCCAGCGCCACCGGGCGTTCCTTGCCATAGCTGACCACTGAAATGCGGTTGGTATCGACGCCGAGGCTGACGAGGTAATTCTTGGCCGCAGTCGCGCGCCGTTCACCCAGCGCAAGGTTGTATTCGCGCGTGCCGCGTTCGTCGGCATGGCCTTCGATGGTGAAGGTGATCTGCGGATAGCGCGCAAAATACTGCGCCTGTGCCTGCAATGCGGCAGCATCCTGCGAATCGACGTTGTAAAGATCAGTATCGAAATAGATCGTGGTGGAGGAACCAACCGCCGCGGCAAAATGTGCCTGACTGCCAACCTGCGGGCCGGCGGGCTGCACCTGCGGGGCCGGAGGGGTTGGCTGGGTGGTTTCAGCCGGGGGCGGAGGAAGCGCTTCGGGCGCTTTCTTGGCGCAGGCTCCCAGCGTGGTGGCTGAGGCCAGCAGCAGGATGGTGGCAAATTTCTTGTTCATCGCGGCTATCCTTTCAAATTATCTTTATCAGACTGGGGGGTTCGCGTCACGGGCGGATTGGGCCCCACGCCGGATCGGACGCATCAACCGGGGTGGGAAGGCGGCGTTCGTTCTGGCCGGTCAGATCGACCTGCCAGATACCCGAACGCCCGGTGTTTCGTTCGGTGCGGAAAAACTGGATGATGCGGCCATTGGGCGCCCAGGTCGGCGCTTCGTCCTGCCACCCGCGCGTCAGCACCCGCATATTGCCGCCGCCGGTGTTCATCACCGCGATGTTGAAGTCGCCAGCGATGCGGGTGAAGGCGATCTGGTCGCCGCGCGGGCTCCATTCGGGCGTGGCGCAGCGCCCGCCGAAAAAGCTGATGCGCTTCTGGTTGGTGCCATCAGCGTTCATCACATAGCATTGCTGGCTGCCCGAACGGTCGCTTTCAAACACGATCTTGCCGCCATCGGGCGAATAGGATCCGCCCACATCAATGCCGGGGTTGTTGGTCAGCTTGACGCTCGCGCCGCCGCTCGCGGGCACGCGGTAGATGTCGGTATTGCCCGCCACAGCCATCGAATAGAGGATCGATTTGCCATCGGGCGACCAGCGCGGGGCGATGGTAGGGTTGCGGTTTTCTGTCACCAGCGTCTGCTTGCCCGTGCCGATGTCATAGACATAGATGCGCGGATTTCCGTCGACATAGGACAGATACAGGATCTTCGAATAATCGGGTGAATAACGCGGAGTAAGCGCGGTGGCGCTGCCGAGCGTCAGGAAACGGTGATTGGCCCCGTCGCTATCCATGATCGCCAGCCGCTTTACCCGGCGATCTTTCGGCCCGGTTTCCGCGATATAGGCGATGCGGCTGTCAAAGAACGGGCTTTCCCCGGTCAGGCGCGAGAAGATCAAGTCGCTGCACTTGTGCGCCGCGCGCCGCCAGTCCGCCGGGCCGACCACCCAGCCTTCGCGCACCAATTCATCCTGCAAGGCGACATCATAGAGATAGCAGCCGACCACCAGCTTGCCATCGTCGCGCGCGCGGACATAGCCGTGCACCAGCATTTCCGCCCCGCGCCCGCTCCATGTGGAAAAGGAAGGTGCGGTGATCTGGGTAAAACCGGGTTGCGGCAGGCTATCGGGGCCGACCGGTTTGAACAACCCGTTGTTGCGCAGATTGGCGGTGATGACGCGCGCGACTTCGCGGCCCAGCGCGCCAGTGCCATCAGCATTGGCCGGGGTCGGGCGATCGCGGTCGGTGGCAAAGGCGGGGATGGCGATGCCGATATCGGACCATGCGTTTTCATCGGTGACGGTGAAGGAAATGCCCTCTTCCGCCTGCCCCTGCGCCTGCGAGGCATCGGTCGCGGTGGTTTCCACCTGGCCATCTTCACTGATCGGGGCGCCAAGATCCTGCGCCATCGCCGCCGTGGGCAACGCGGCGGTCAGCAAAAGGGCGGCAAGGATTGCGGGTTTCATCGTGATGTATTCCTATCAAAGCGAGCGCCCCGGACAGTCTTCCAGGCCTCGTAATATTCGGCAGGCAGGTCAAACGGCGCGGCCAGGTGCACGGCGCGAATGGCATTTTCCGCATGGCGCGCTGCCTGTGCGCGGTTGGCATCGTTGATCCCGCTCTGGCTGCGCACACGCGGGCGGCCTTTAAGGCTTCCATCCGGGTTCAGGTCAAAGTCAACCAAAGTTACAATCTGGTCAACCTCCAGTCCTTGCGGTGCAGTCCAGTGCGGCTTGACCTGACGCGCCAGCGCCTGCCCGATAGAGGCCTTGGCGCTTGCTCTGATCTGCGATGCGGGGATGCGGGTTTCCTGCGTGGCGGTGGATGATCCGCTGCCGCCAAGGAAGTCATCACCGATCCGGCTGCCGCCACCGCTTTCCGCCGGTTTGGCGGGCGCGGCGCCGGGCTTGGGCGCAGGGGTGCGGGTGGTGC
>JBGSKN010000014.1:0-24255 GCA_041741215.1 Erythrobacter sp.
CGCGTCATATTTTGGGCCCTCAAACGCCGGGCGCGGGCCGTTCGGCCCGCTTGGCTCCTCGCAAAGGCTCGGGCGCGCGGTCGCGCTTGCGGGCGGCTGACCGCCGCCCGAGATATACTCCGAGTATCCGTCCACCACCACACGCTTGATCCGCGGGGACACGGGAATGCGGAACGGGGCGTTGCTGACCACGCGCACTTCGGCGCGGAACCGCTCGGCCACGCGGTAGATCTCGTCCTTGACCGGGCAGGCATCGGCGTCGATCAGGATAGTGATGGGGATCGGGATGGTGACGGCTGACATCGCGCGTGCCTATCGCACTTTCCTACGCCCGCCAAACCGCGCCATGATCGCCAGCGGGCTGCACCCGCCCTTGCGCGCCGCGATTTGTTTTGCAATTCTGCGTGAAACACTACAAACACCGCAAAATCAGCGTAATAGCCGTGAAACATCGCTAT
Organism: Erythrobacter sp.; assembly: GCA_041741215.1. Lineage (GTDB taxonomy): Bacteria > Pseudomonadota > Alphaproteobacteria > Sphingomonadales > Sphingomonadaceae > Erythrobacter. The sequence goes on from JBGSKN010000014.1 coordinate 459, forward strand.
CCAGCCCGCGCCAGACCCCGCCCAGGTCGCTCCAGGCACCCTCCAGACCCCTGCTAGCCCGCCGTAGATTAGGCGTTTGACGCAAACCGTGCTACACAATGCGCGCTGACGTCGAAATTTGCGACGGACTTCGAAATTTGCGCTCCGCCGCTTGCCATCGGGCCCGGTCATCCGGCTCCCCACCGGCCCCGGCGTTAACCAGACGACGACTTCCTTTCATCGGACGATACGAAGCACGACCCGCCGGGCATGTCGCCGGGCGGTATTTGATTGTTCTTGAAAGGAACACTCCATGAGCAAGACCGGAACCGTAAAGTTCTTCAACACCGACAAGGGCTACGGCTTCATTCAGCCTGACGATGGCTCGTCGGACAGCTTTGTCCACATCACTGCCGTGCAGGCCGCCGGCATGCACAGCCTCGATAAGGACCAGCGCCTCAACTACGATCTCGAACAGGGTCGTAACGGCAAGGAAAGCGCCGTGAACCTCTCGGCGGCTGACTAAGCAATACCGGCGGGGCGGGGCGCGTTGCGTTCCGCCCGCCACACCCGGCCCGCTACACCCGGACGACCGCCTTTCCCCTCTCCCGGCAGGACAAGCTGATGGCCCAGACCTACGAATTCTATTGCGAACGCGCGGACGAGGCAGCGGCCCTGGCCGGTGCGGCAACGCTCGACAATGTGCGGGAGCGCGAATTGCGTTCGGAAAAGACCTGGCGCGGCTTGGCGGAACAGGCGCGCAAAACCGCCGAGGAACGGGTGAAGGCCGATAACGTGCGCGCGGAAAGACGCGCGGCCGAAGCTGCCGAAGCTGCCGACGCGGCAGAAGCGGCAGACGCGGCTTACTCGAACAGCTGACCGCAAAGGTCTGGAAAAAGCGCAGGTTCCTCCCCATCTTGGACGTGGCAGTAGCCACAATTCATCCAAGGAGAGAACCGCCATGACCACCATGCAATTCCAGTTCAATTCCGATAGTTCGGTGATGGGCACAGCGGATGTGGCGACCCGGATCGAACAGCAGGTGCGCCACCGGCTTGCCCGTTTCGAAGACCGGCTGACGCGGCTGGAAGTCCATGTGAGCGATGATAACGGGAGCAAAGGAGGCGGCGATGACAAGCATTGCACCATCGAAGCGCGCCCGCGCAGTGGTCGTCCGATCGGTGTGACTGGCAAGGCCGCTGACGTAGATGCGGCGGCGCGGATTGCGGCGAACACGATGGCCGAACGGCTCGAACGGGTATTCGGCAAGGCAGACCGCCACCGCCACGATCCCTCGCCCGACAAGGTGTTATAGCGCGATTGCGAGCCGGGCGGGTTCATTTGGCAACCCGGAAATCGCCGTGAAACAACAAGGCGGAGCATCCGGTTGGCTTGCAAGCGGGACCGGTCATCCCCCGTAAAGGCTCGGAGGGACAGCGATGCCATGACAATCCACCAGATTTCATTTCAGGTCATGGCCGCTGTGCTGATGACCCTGAGCGCCTGCAGTCCGCCCAGCCAGACCATCGACCCTGCGGGGGAGACCTTTGCCGCAGTGGCGCCCGATGAGGTGATCACGCTTACCGGAACCGAACCGTTCTGGGGTGTCCGGATTTCCGGGGGGCAAGCCAATTATGCCAATCCCGATCATCCCGAAGGCTATGATTTTGCGGTAGAGCGGTTCGCCGGAAACAACGGGCTTGGCTTTTCGGGAACGATGGAAGGGGCCGCGATCACCATCACGCTTACCCTCGGAGAGTGCAGCGATGCGATGAGTGACCGCAGCTATCCCTATGTCGCCACTATTGCCCTGGATGACGAAATCCTGCGCGGCTGCGGCTATACCGACCGGCAGCCATTCACGGGCGATGCCGCACCGTAACGGAGGGCTTTGATGGCTTGCGCCAATGCGATTGCGGACCCGGCAAGACCGCTTGGCGCAAAGGCGGGTTCAGCAGGCCCTGACTCTAAAACAGCCCCGGAATCTCGAACTGCGCGGCGTTGGGCTGGCTGGGCTGGACCATTATCCGTTCGGGCAGATCGAGCCCGGCGCGCGCGCTCTGGCCCTGATTATCGCCGCCCGCGATATCAATCTTTCCGCCGGTAATAGGCGCCGCGCAAGATCGCCCGGCAAGGAAATCGAGCGCGGTTGCAATCGAGGCTTCTGCCGGATCGCCAAGCGGGCGCGAGATATCGTCCCCCGCGCGGCAGGTATTGGGAAACACGCTGGCCAGCCCGGTGAAATAATCACCCTGGCCCGCAGCATTGACCGTCTGGAACGTCACCGCCCTCACCCTGAGGTCGCAGGCAGCCAGATCAAACCCGAACTGTCCGACAGGCTTGCCGGTGGTGTTCGCGCCGATCAGCGCCAGTCCATTGCCGACATAGGGGATCATCGAATTGGCGACCAACTCGCTGGCCGAGGCGGTTGCGCCAGTGGTGATAAAGGCGATGCGGGTAGGGGCGATGGCATTGGCTTCGCTACGGAACGTCCGCGTCTGGTTTTCGGACGATTTGGATGGGCGCAGGATGGTGCGGCTCCATATCTGCCCGACGCGTCCGGCACCCATCAGGTCCCCCATCGTGTCGGCCACGCTTACCAGCCCGCCGCCATTATAGCGCAGGTCGATAATCAGCTCGGTCACGCCCTGCGCCGCGAGCTGGCCATAGGCCTGACGCAGCTGTGTCGCGGCGTCTGCAATGATAAACGTGCGCAGGTTGATATAGCCAACCTGTTTGCCGCCATCATTGAGGATCAGCAGGCCATAGCGGTCCGATACCGGATCGAGCGAAAAATCGGTTTTGGTGATATTGCTTTCGATCGTTGCGCCGCCGGGCTGGATGAACCGCAATACCCGCGCAACCCCTGCCGTGGTGGGGCCGAGTGCATCGATTACCGCCTGCGCTCCGCCGCTGGTCATCAGGCTGGATACGGTTTGCAGATTGGCACTGCTGGGGCCGATCGCGGTGATTTCGCTGCCGCGATCCAGCCCGGCGGCAAGTCCGTTCGCGCCTTCAAAGGCTTCCATCACGAACACCCGGCGCGCGGCGTTATCGAACGCCAGACGAATGCCGAAACCCGCGCTGGAGCCTGAATTGATCAGCGCGTTTTCTTCAGCAATCGAAGTGGCGAAGGTGAACCCGCGGTCGCGGTTCTGCGCCCGCGCCGGGGCGACCCTGGCATCGAGATATGCTTGCAGGGTGGTGACGCTGGCCTGGTTGACCGTGGCCAGCAGATCGGGGAACAGATACCATTCGTTGAGCACCTGATCGGCGAAATCCTGCTGGGCACGCAGCGAACAGGCCGACGGTGTCGGTGTCGGGGTTGGCCCACCGCCCGAAATCGGCGGGGTGCCCGATGAACCCTCTCCGCCGCAGGCAGTCAGGCTGATGGCAAGGACGAAGCTTAATGCGGCGCGACCAACTTGCATGGCGGGTGAAACCTCCGGAATCAGGGCGGATCAAAGGCAGCCGAGGCCCCTTTCAAGGGCAATGGGATGCAATGTCGTAGCGGCAAGAGCAAGGTCGGACGCAGCGATTCTGCGCAAAAACGCCAAAAAGCGTGACCATTTTGCCTGCTTTTGCATGGTTTTCCTCAGAAACAGGCGAAAACCGCCTTGCCAAGTCTCGTTTCTCGGTGCTGGCTGGACTAGCAGGGGGGGATGAAGCGACAGAATCATGACTGATTTTCCGGCCTGGCTCACGGCGCACGTTCCCGCGCCTGCGCGCCGTCCCGGCCTCGCGGTGGCGATGCTGGGATCGGCGCAGACATTTGCGCGCGGCGGGTTTGCGCTGAGCAGCCCGGCGTTTGGCGCGGGCGAGGAAATGGACGCCTGCTTCACCGCATCCGAAGAAGACGCCGCCGCCCCGCCTCTGGAATGGAGCGCGCCGCCGCCCGGATCGCACGAATTGGTGCTGATCGTCGAAGATGCATCGGGCGCTTTGGTCAAAGGGGGCGCTGAACCCGCGTGCCACTGGCTGGTCTGGGGCCTGACTGCGCAGCGCGGCAAACTGCTGGAAGGCGAAGTGCCGCCGCGCACTGGCAAGAACGCGTTTGGCAATTCCGAATGGCTGCTGCCCGACCCGCCTGAGGGTGAGACGCGCCACTATCTGTTTCAACTGTTCGCTACCGACCTGCCGCTTGTGCTTATGCCTGGCGCAGGAAGGGCGGAACTGCTCGCATCGCTGCAAGGGACGATTACCGCCTGCGCAGTGCTTCATGCCACCTTTACCGGCGGCGGGGGCGATGATGCGGGCTGGGAAGATGACGAGATTGATTTACCTGCCACTATGACAAGGGAGTAGAATATGGCTGGCACGACCAACGCACTGCAGAAACCGGTAACGCTTTCCAGTGAACTCGAAAATGTGATCGGCAAGGGTCCGTTGACCCGCGCTCAGGTGACTTCGAAGGTGTGGGTATACATCAAGGCCAACGGCCTGCAGGACGCCAAGGACAAGCGTCAGATCAATCCCGATGCCAAGCTGAGCGCGGTTATCGGCAAGGATCAGATCTCGATGTTCAAGATGACTGCTGCGGTGTCGAAGCACCTCAAGTAAGCGCCGGGCGCCTTCGCGGCGCCTTGCCACTTGCACAATTTCGGCGGCGCGCGGCCTGTTGTGGGCCGCGCGCCGTCGTATTTTGGCGGCCCCAGTTTTGATGGTGGCCAGCAGCCTTGCGGATCGCGGCTTGCCCCGTCCCAATGATAAATGGCAGCGCAATCATGCACGCTGCGTGACCGGCAAGGCCCGATTGTTTGATCTGCTTCGCCGCGCTATCACCCGTGACAATGTCCTGGCCCGGATGCGCGGGCGCTTTACCTATGGGAGCGATCTCCATGCAACTTTGTGCGCCTTCGTTCATCGCCCTGGCCGCCGCGCTGGCGTTTTGCAGCCCGCTTGCCGCGCAGGAGGTTGACCCGGCGGTTGCCACCGCCAATGCCGCGCTGGAGGCTGCGCCGGTGTTCGATGGGCACAATGATGTCCCCTACCAGTTGCGCGAGCGGGCGGCGAACCGGATCAACGAATTTGACTTTGCAGACACCGCTCATACCGGTGAGAGCCACCCCCGCGCGAGCATGATGCAGACCGATCTTGCGCGGCTTGCCCAAGGCAAGGTCGGGGCGCAGTTCTGGTCGGTCTATGTCCCCTCGAACCCGGATGAGGCCGAGGCGGTGCAACAGGTTATCGAGCAGATCGATGTCACCAAACGGCTGATCGCGCGTTACCCCGATGGGCTGCGCTATGCTGAAACCGCCGATCAGGTTGAGCGCGCAATTGCCGATGGCAGGGTCGCTTCGCTGCTGGGGATGGAAGGCGGCCATTCGATCGGATCGAGCCTTGCGGTGCTGCGCCAGCTGCATGCGCTCGGCGCGCGGTATATGACGCTGACCCACAACAGCAACACCCCGTGGGCGGACGCTGCGACCGATACGCCGGTGCACGGAGGCCTGAGCGATTTCGGCAAGGATGTGGTGCGCGAGATGAACCGGCTGGGGATGCTGGTCGATCTTTCCCATGTCAGCGAGGCGACGATGCATGATGCGCTGGACGTGGCGCAGGCCCCGGTGATTTTCAGCCATTCGGGCGCACGCGCGATCAACGGCCATCCGCGCAACGTGCCGGACTCGGTTCTGGCGCGCATCGCTGAGAATGGCGGGATCGTGATGGTGGTGGCGCTGCCGGGGTTTCTCAACGAAGACCGCCGCCAGTGGTTCGCCCAGCGCTCCGCCGAGGATGCCCGGCTGCAGGCGCTGTTTCAGGGGCAGCCCGATACGGTCAAATCTATGGTGGAGGCGTGGGACAAGGCCAATCCCGAACCGGCAACCACAATTGCGCACATGGCCGATCACATCGACCACATTCGCAAAATTGCAGGCGTGGAGAGCATCGGCATTGGCGCGGATTTTGACGGGATGCCATCAGGCCCGGTCGGGTTCGAGGATGTGCGCGGCTATCCGCTGCTGTTCGCTGAACTGGCGCGGCGCGGCTATTCGCAAGTCGAACTGGAAATGATCGCCAGCCGCAATGCCTTGCGGGTGATGCGCGCTGCCGAAGCCCATGCGGCGAGCGTCGCGCAAATGGCTCCGATCGAGACGCTGATTACAGCGCCCGCGAAGACGCAGTAATCAGCCCCACAGCGCTTGAATGATCCACACTGCGCTCATCGCGATCACGGCGAGGGCGAGGCTGAAGCCCAGCACATAGCGAAGGCCGGTATTGGATACCGATCCGCGCGCGGCATCGGTTTCGATGTGGACGGCGTCGTCTTGTTCGGACATGCGACTCTCCCGTTGGTTTCCGTAGGGTAAACCAATTGCGGGATATTTCAATGTAGTTCGCGGCGGCCCCAGACCCTGACCCTAATCCCGCAGCAGTTCGTTGATGCCGGTTTTGGAGCGCGTCTGCGCGTCCACCGTCTTGACGATCACGGCGCAGTAGAGGCCAGGGCCGGGCGAGCCATCGGGCAGCGGCTTGCCGGGCATCGAGCCGGGGACGACCACGGCATAAGGCGGAACGCTGCCGATATGCACTTCGCCGGTGGCGCGGTCGATGATTTTGGTCGAGGCACCCAGATAGACCCCCATTGAAAGCACCGCGCCTTCGCCCACGCGAACGCCTTCAGCAACTTCGGCGCGCGCACCGATGAACGCGCCATCGCCGATGATGACGGGTTCGGCCTGCAAGGGTTCAAGCACGCCGCCGATCCCCGCACCGCCTGAAATATGCACATTCGCGCCGATCTGCGCGCATGATCCGACGGTGGCCCAGGTGTCGATCATGGTGTTTTCGCCGATATAGGCACCGATATTGACGAAGCTGGGCATCAACACCGCGCCCTTGCCGATAAAGCTGCCGCGCCGCACGACTGCGCCGGGAACGACGCGAAAACCTGCATCGCGGAACCGGTTTTCACCCCAGCCGGCAAATTTCAGCGGCACCTTGTCGAACGCGGCCTCACCCGCAGCGCCGCCTTCCATCACGCGGTTTTCGTTCAGCCGGAAGCTGAGCAATACGGCTTTCTTGAGCCATTGGTTGACCTGCCACCCGCCGTCTGCGTCAGGCTCTGCCACGCGCGCGTCTCCGCAATCAAGCAGCGCCAGCGCATCGCTGACGGCATGGCGCACATCACTGCCGGGGGTAACGTCTGCGCGGTTTTCCCACGCGTCTTCGATGGCGGCAATCAGGGCATCACTCATGGCGTTCTCCGGCGATCAAATCTCCAGAGCGCGCCTAGCTATCCTTGGGACCAGCGGCAAGCGTTACGCAGGCATGCCCGCTGCCACCGCGAATTCGTAAGCCCGTTCGGTCAATGGCCGCACGCGCTCACTCATCGCCTGCGCATGGGCGGAAGACGCGGTGCCATCGATCACGCGTTTCTTGATTCCCTGCAAGATCCCGGCGAGCCGGAACAGGTTATAAGCGAAATACCAATCCATCGGCGGGACGGGGAAGCCGGTGCGCGCGACATAGCGTTCGACCGCTTCGTCCTGCGACGGGATGCCGAGCGCGTCCAGATCCAGCCCCTGCAGCCCCGCGCGGCCATCAGCCGGATTGTGCCAGTTGAGCATCAGGTAGCTGAAATCGGCAATCGGATCGCCCAATGTCGACAGCTCCCAATCGAGCACCGCGATGATGCGGGCTTCCGTCTTGTGGAAGATCACATTGTCGAGCCGGTAATCGCCATGCACCACGCTGGAACCGTGCTGCGGCGGAATGGTTTGCGGCAGCCATTCGATCAGGCGTTCCATTTCCGGCATATGTTCGGTTTCAGACAGCCTGTACTGCGTGGTCCAGCGGGTGATCTGGCGCGCGCAGTAATCGGTCGGCTTGCCATAATCGCCAAGGCCGATGGCTTCGGGCTGGTTGAGGTGGAGATCGGCCATCGTGTCGATCAGCGCGTCATAGAGTTTGCGGCGCTCGGCAGGTTCGATCCCCGGCAGCGCGCCGTTCCACAATGACCGCCCATCGGCCATGCTCATCACGAAGAACATCGATCCGATCACTTCGGTATCTTCGCACAGGCCATAAGTGCGCGGGACGGGAAAGCCGGTGGGATAAAGTCCGGTCATTGCGGTATATTCACGGTCAACCGCATGGGCGGATGGCAGCAGTTTGCCAAAGGGCTGGCGGCGCAGCACGTAGCTGGTGCCGGGGGTGTCGATCCGGTAGGTCGGGTTGGACTGCCCGCCTTTGAACTTGGTGTAGCTGATCGGCCCGGCGAAGCCTTCGACATGGGCCTCGAACCAGCGAGTCAGCGCGGCGAGATCGAGCTGGTCTTTCTCGGTCACCGCGACCGTGCCGACCATTTCCTTGTCGTAATCAATATCCATCAGTCGAACACCACCACGCTGCGCGCCGAATGGCCTGCGCGCATCTTGTCGAAACCTTGGTTGACCTGATCCAGCGGGATGCGCTCGGCAATGATCGTATCGAGATCGAGCAGCCCGCGCAGGTAGAAATCGACGAGGCGCGGCAGATCGATGGGGAAGTGGTTCATCCCCATCAGCGCGCCCATCAGTTTTTTCCCGCCGAGCAGATCCATCGCGGAAAGGCCGACCTTGCAATCCAATGGCATCATGCCGAGGATTACCGCTGTCCCGCCGCGCCGCAGCGATGCCACCGCGAGATCGGCCGAGGCTTGCCGTCCGACCGCTTCGATCCCCCAGTCGACCCCGCCGCCCGAAATGGCGATGTTCTGCGTTGCCGCATCAGGGGCCAGCGCATCGATGGTATGGGTCGCGCCGAGCACTTCGGCCAGCGCGCGCTTTTCGGGGAGCGGATCGGCGGCGATGATCTTGCCTGCGCCAGCGATCTTGGCGGCGTTGATTGCGGCGAGGCCCACGCCCCCACAGCCCACCACCAGCACGGTTTCGCCCGGCGTCACCTTGCAGGCGTTGAAGATGGTTCCCGCCCCGGTTGTCACCGCGCAGCCGAGCACGGCGGCGCGATCAAACGGCATGTCCTTGTCGATCGCGACGCAGGCATGTTCGTGGATCAGCATCTGTTCGGACAAGGCCGACAGGTTGAGCATTTGCGCCACCGGCGATCCATCGCCCCGCACCATGCGCGGCGGATCGCCTTTGGCGCGGCGGGTGTCTGCCCCCATGCACAGCGCCATGCGGCCCGTAACGCAGAACTCGCAGTGCCCGCAGAAGGCGGAAAGGCAGCTGACAACATGGTCGCCCGGCTTCACCGTCTTCACTTGCGATCCGACCGCCCGCACAATTCCCGCCGCTTCATGCCCCGGTATCGCGGGGAGAGCGTGGGGATAATGCCCATCAATAAAGTGCAGATCGGAATGGCACAGCCCGCAGGCTTTGGTATCGATCAGCACTTCATGCGGCAGCGGATCGGCGAATGTCACTTCGCCGATTTTGAGTCCCTCACCGGGGGATTCGAGAATAGCGGCCTTGGCCATTACAAACTCCGTTCGCCCTGAGCCTGTGAAAGGGCCGTTCTTCCTTCGGGCTCAGATTCAAGAAGAAATACAGTGCTTCGACAAGCTCGGCACGAACGGCTGTTTGTGTGTTGCTTACCGCGCCACGCCCATATCGCCCGAACTGAAGCCTGCGCCGTCATTGGTGGCCCGCCCGTGATCGCCGCGCAAAGCGTTGGACGTGGGGCCGGGGCGGGGGGCGTGCTTGGCGAACTCCATGTGCGCAATCGAACGCGCGTGGACTTCATCCGGCCCATCGGCGAGCCGCAGGGTGCGCTGGTTGGCGTAGCTGCGCGCAAGGCCGTAATCCTCCGACACGCCGCCGCCGCCATGCGCCTGGATCGCATCGTCGATGATCCGCAGCGCCATGGTGGGGGCCTGCACCTTGATCATGGCGATTTCCTGCTTGGCTGCCTTGTTGCCGACCTTGTCCATCATATCGGCGGCTTTGAGGCACAGCAGGCGGGTCATGTCGATATCGATGCGGGCACGCGCGACGCGTTCTTCCCAGACCGAATGCTTGTAAACCGGCTTGCCGAAGGCTTCACGCTCCTGCAGGCGGCGGCACATCTTTTCCAGCGCCTCTTCCGCGGTGCCAATGGTGCGCATGCAGTGGTGGATACGGCCCGGCCCGAGGCGGCCTTGCGCGATCTCGAACCCGCGCCCTTCGCCCAGCAGCATGTTGGTGACGGGGATGCGCACATCCTTCATCTCGACTTCCATATGGCCGTGCGGCGCATCATCATAGCCGAACACCGGCAGGTGGCGCAGAATGTTCACGCCGGGGGTGTCAATCGCCATCAGCACCATCGATTGCTGGGCATGGCGCTGGGCGGCAAAATCGGTCTTGCCCATGACAATCGCGACCTTGCAGCGCGGATCGCCGAGGCCCGATGACCACCACTTGCGCCCGTTGATGATGTAGTGATCGCCGTCCCGCTCGATCCGGGTTTCGATATTGGTGGCATCGGACGAAGCGGTGAACGGCTCGGTCATCAGGAAGGCCGAACGCACTTCGCCGTTCATCAGCGGGCGCAGCCACTGTTCCTTCTGATCGCGCGTGCCATAGCGGTGGAACACTTCCATATTGCCGGTATCGGGCGCGGAGCAGTTGAACACCTCGCTCGCCCAGCCGACGCGGCCCATTTCCTCGGCGCACATGGCATATTCGAGGTTGGTGAGGCCCGGCCCTTCAAACTCGAAGCTGTCATCGACATGGTGATGGCTGTCATTGCGCGGCGGCATGAACAGGTTCCAAATGCCCGCTTCCCTGGCCTTGGCCTTGGTTTCCTCGACGATCGGCAGCACCTTCCAGCGGTCACCTTCGCGGTCTTGCTGGTCATAGACCGCCATGTTGGGGCGCACATGCGCGGCGATGAAATCGCGCACGCGATTGCGCCAGTAGAGCTGACGTTCGGTGGGTTCGAAATCCATGGGGATGTTCCTCTCTCGTCCTGAATTGCAATCGACTCTGGTGGCGACCGTGGCAGAGCCTCGGGCCCGCGCCAAGCTCTCATTTTTGCGGCGCGGGCAAGGTGCTCTCCTGCGCAAAGGATGCATCCGGCGCTGCCGCTACGGCATCGCGATTGTTCCGCATCCGGCGTTCGGAAAGCCGGTTGACCCGCGCCTCGTGATCTGCACGGGTAATCGGAAAGCGCGCCAGCCACCATGCGGCGATTACCGCCAGCAGCAGCATCGCACCGCAATAATAGATCACCAGATCGTGGATCACGTGTTGCGGCACGGCGCCGGGGGCCGCATCGGTGGCAAGCTGGGACAAGCCAATAATCTGCCCCGACATAAAAATCCCCGCGCCCGTCGCACATTTCTGCACCAGCCAGTTGCCCGAATAGAACGATCCTTCGGCGCGGCGGTTGGTGCGCTCCTCGAACGCCTCGACAATTTCGGCAATCATCGATGTTGCCGATACCAGCGATATGATCCCGAGCGCGTTGGCGATCAGCACAAAGCCGTAAAACAATCCGGTCGAAGCCGCGCTGCCGGGCTGCGGCCACATTCCAAGCAGCAGCAAGGCGAACGGCGCGATGCCAATCGCGGTGCCGGTAATCATCGCGATCGCCGCGCTTTTCGCTTTGCCAAACCGGCGATGCAGCGGGCCGATCATCACGAACATCAACACCACCGATGCAAACAGCACCAGCGGATAGAGGATCAATTGGCCACGGGTCAGTTGCCACACGAACAGGTTGAGATAATTGGTGATCGAAAAGGTCATGCCCTGATGGACATAGGCAGCAAGCCCGCCAGCCGCGAAGATCAGGAACGCGCGCTCGGAAAATGCCTCGGTGATTTCGCTGAACGCGCCTTTTATGGTGAAGGGTGCAGGTCTGGTTGCAGGCAGGCGGGCCACAAGCCGGTGCTGGCCCAAAGCCGAACCGATTACCGATGCCGCCATCAACACCGCGCCAAATATGCCAAACGCGAAATAGCCGTCCTGCTGCAACAGGCCTTCGGCGCCCGGCATGAACACGGTATACGCCAGTATCATCATCCCCAGCCCGCCGATCCACCCGCCCATCGCGCGATACCGGAACAGCGTGGTGCGTTCATCGTAATCGGCGGTGATTTCCGGCACCAGGCTGATCGACGGCACTTCGCAAGCCGATAACAGCAGGCGCACGGCAATCGCGATCCCCAGCAATCCGGCAAAGCTGGGCGCTTCACCGCTGGGCGGGCTCCACAACAGCACCCAGCAAAAGGCCAGCGGGATCGGCGCGGCATAGAGCCACGGCAGGCGGCGGCCCCACTGCGTGTAGGTGCGATCCGACAGGTTGCCGAGGATCGGATCGACCACCGCATCGACCAGCAGCGCAATCAGCAGTGCCACGCTTACCAGCGCTGCATCCATGCCCAGCACCTGATTGTAGAAAATCAGCAGGAAAAACGAAAAACCATTGTCCTTCACGCCGAATGCCACCGCGCCAAAGCCCTGAATCAGCTTGAGTCGCATCGGCAATTTGCCCGTGATTATGCCCGCGCCGCCGCTCATGTGCAGCCGCCTGCGCCGGCTTGCCGCCCGCCGAATCCGGCCAAATTCTCTCTCCCGTTTTCAGTTTCGAACCTAGACCGATTGTGCTGGCCGTCAATCATGCAGGCTTGACGCTACGGCATCGCTACCCGTGCGATCAGTGCTTGCAGGGGCCGTGCGAATGCCGATAACGTAAGCGTCAAGTGGGAGCCAATCGAGAGGAGAATCGGCCAATGGCTGATCTGGAAACATTCCGCAGCGAAACCCGCAGCTGGCTGGAAGCAAACTGCCCGGCTGAAATGCGCCAGCCCGTCCGCGATGAAGATGATGCCTATTGGGGTGGACGCCGCGCTACGTTCAAGAATGATGCGCAAAAAGCATGGTTCGAGGCCTGTCTGGCCAAGGGCTACACCGTGCCTGCCTGGCCCCAAGCCTATGGCGGGGCGGGGCTGAGCCCGGCCGAAGCCAAGGTGCTGCGCGAAGAAATGAGCCGCATCAGCGCGCGCCCGCCGCTGTCGTCATTCGGCATCTGGATGCTTGGCCCGGCGCTGCTGCATTTCGGCACCGAAGGACAGAAGCGGCGCTTCCTCAACGAAATCGCGCGCGGCGAAATCCGCTGGTGTCAGGGCTATTCCGAACCCGGATCGGGTAGTGACCTCGTGTCATTGCAGACCTATGGCGATGATCAGGGCGATCATTGGGTGGTGAACGGCCAGAAGATCTGGACATCCTACGCCGATCACGCTGACTGGATCTTCTGTCTCGTCCGCACCGACAAGGCAGACAAGTATCAGGGCATCACCTTCATGCTCTACGACATGGCGAGCGAAGGGGTCTCTACCAAGCCGATCAAACTGATCAGCGGTAATTCACCGTTCTGCGAAACTTTTTTCGACAATGTTGCGGTGCCCAAATCCTATGGCGATGATTGCCCGGCCTATGTCGGCCAGATCAATCGCGGGTGGGACGTGGCCAAATATCTGCTCGGCCACGAACGCGAGATGATATCCGGCGCGGGCGGCGGGGATCGCACGGCTTCTATCGGCGGCGTGATGAAGCGCGCTGCGGCGCGGACCGGCGATGAAATCGACCCGGTGCTGCGCGCGGCGCTGGCGATGTTCGATGTGGATGCGCTGGCCTATACAGCGATGGGCGAGAAGTTCCTCGATGAAATCAAGGTTGGCAAAGCGCATCCCGCGCAGCCCAACATGATGAAATATGTCGGGACTGAACTGAACAAGCGCCGCCACGAATTGATGATGGCAGTCGGCGGTTCGCGCAGCCTTGAATGGGACAGCGAAGAAACCGGAGGCGGCAAGCCTTCGCGCGGCTGGCTGCGCACCAAGGCAAACTCGATCGAGGGTGGCACCAGCGAGGTGATGCTCAACGTGATCGCCAAGCGCATTCTCGATCTGCCGGGCGCTTGAATTAGAACTATGGCCGTCATCCCGGCGCCAAGGCAATTTGGGGGCCGGGACCCAGCAGCGACAATCGCGATATGGGCCCCGGCCTGCGCCGGGGTGACGAACAATTGGAGAGGGAAAAACAATGCCCCTGTATCACAACGACGATCAGGACATGTTGGCCGATACCGCGCGCGGCTTTATCGCCGAAGAAGGCAATATCGCCAAGCAGTTGCGCCACTGGCGCGACCGCGATTGCAAGGATGGCTTTGGCCACGGCTTGTGGAAGCAGATGGCCGAAATGGGCTTTACCGGCATGCTGGTGGAGGAATCCGACGGCGGGCTTGGCATGGGCCATGTCGAAGCCGGGATCGTGCTCGAAGAAATCGGGCGCAACCTTACCCCGTCGCCGTTCCTGACATCGGCGGTGCTGGCGGCGACGGCGCTCAGGCACGGATCGGATGATATCAGGGGTCGCTACCTGCCCGGCCTGATCGCAGGCGACAGCGTGTTTGCGGTGGCGATTGACGAAACCGCCAAACACCGGCCCAGCCGGATCACCACCCGCGCCGAAAAGGCGGGCAACGGGTTCCGCCTGACCGGCTCCAAAAGCTTTGTCGTCCAAGGCGGCAGCGCCGACATGATCGTGGTCGCCGCGCGCACTTCCGGTTCGGACGAAGACGCCGAAGGCATCACTTTGTTCGCCGTGCCCAAAAACGCCAGCGGCATGAGCCATGACGCGGTGCGGCTGGTCGATTCGTCGATGGCCACGCACACCAGATTCGACGGGGTCGAGCTTGATGGCGATGCGGTGATTGGCGAGGTCGACGGCGGGCGCGAAGTGCTCGATGCAATGCTGCTGGCAGGCCGTGTCGGCGCTGCGGCAGAAGGCGTGGGCGTAGCCAGCGGCGCGATGGACATGACGGTCGATTACCTGAAGCAGCGCAAGCAGTTCGGGCGGCTGATCGGTGAATTCCAGGCGCTCCAGCACCGCGCCAGCCACCTCTATTGCGAAGTCGAAATCGCCCGCGCGGTCACGATCAAGGCGCAGCAATTGCTCGATGCCAGCAGCGACCAGGCCGACCTGATGGCCAGCGTTGCCAAGGCCAAGGTCGCAAACACGGCGCGCCTCGCCGTGCAGGAAGGGGTGCAAATGCACGGCGGCATTGGTATGACCGACGAATACGACATCGGCCTGTACATGAAGCGCGACCGTGCCTTGGCCGAATTTCTGGGCGATGCCTATTTCCACGCGGGTCGCGTGGCGGAACTGAGCGGGTATTGAACAACTTCGTCACCCCGGCGAAGGCCGGGGCCCGGAGCTGCCGGATGCAGCGTTTCAGACCCGAGATCCCGGCCTTCGTCGGGATGATGGATGGAGATTTGTAATGGACATTCAATCACTTTTCAACCTCGATGGCCGCATCGCGCTGGTCACGGGGGGTTCGCGCGGGATCGGCAAGATGTTTGTCGAAGGGCTGCTCGCCGCCGGATGCGCGCGGGTTTACATCTCGGCCCGCAAGGTTGAGCAGATGCAGGCCACGATTGACGAATTCGGGGCGGACCGGGTGATCGGCATTCCCGCCGATCTCAGCCAGATGGACGGCATGGTTGCACTGGCGGATGAATTGCACCGCCGTGAGACCCGGCTCGATATCCTGATCAACAACGCGGGCGCCGCATGGGGCCAGCCGTTTCTTGAATTTACCGAGGCTGGCTGGCACCGGACGATGGACCTGAACGTCAAGACCCCGTTCTTCCTCACCCAGAAGCTGCACGATCTGCTGGTCGAAGGCGGCAAGGCGGGGCATCCGGCCAAGGTGATCCACGTTTCATCGATCGACGGGCAGCGGATCAACCCGTGGGAAACCTATGCCTATCAGGCGTCCAAAGCGGCTGTCATCCAGCTCACCCGGCGGATGGCTGCGCGGCTGATCCACGATAACATCATTGTCACCTCGATCGCGCCGGGTGCCTTCCCGTCCGAGATGAACAAGGCCGCCAAGGATGCGCCCGATGCGTCGGCGGCAGGCATCCCGGCAAAGCGGATCGGCACTGCCGAGGACATGGCCGCCGCCGCAATCTATCTGTGCAGCCGCGCAGGCGATTACGTGGTGGGCGATACGCTGACGGTGGACGGCGGCGTGGTCAATGCGCTGCTGCCCAACCACTTCGCCGATCCGGGCGGCAAGGGCTGACCGCCGCGCGCGCGGCATCGGACAGGTTGCGGCAATTCACCCGATTGCCGAAGCAGTTACGCAGGATTAGATTGGCGCGACTCACCATCCGAAGGGCCGCGCCATGATGTTCAAATATCTGTCCCGCACGATCACCGTAGCCTGCGGGCTTGGGCTGATGGTGCCGGTTGCCGCCTATGCGCAGCAGGCCGCGCCAGCGCCGCCTTCGGGCGACGAGGAATTCGCACTGCCTGACGAGGACACGTCCATGCCTGCTGAAATCGCGCCGGAAATTATCACTGCGCTCGCGCAGATGGATGAAGTCATTAAGGCGCTCGACAGCAAGGCGACGCGCACCGGCAATAATTGGCAATTCACGCTTGAAGAACGCATGATGATTGTCGTTACCGATACGGCGGCAGCGCGGATGCGGATCATCACTCCGATCGCGCTGATTGCCGAACTGCCCGAAGGGGCGATGCAGCGGCTGATGCAGGCCAATTTCGATACGGCGCTCGATGCCCGTTACGCGGTGGCTCAGGATCTGGTGTGGGGCGCGTTCCTGCATCCCCTCGATACGCTTACCCAGCGTGATTTTGCCTCTGGTATTCTGCAGACCCACAGCATTGGCGAGACTTTTGGCACCAGCTTTTCAAGCGGCGCAATAAGCTATGGCGGCGGCGATAGCGGCGCGATTTTCGAACAGCAACTGGAAGAACTGCTCAAGGAGCTGGAACAGAACCGCGCCACCTGAGCCGCAATTGCTGGTCTGTAACAGCAGTTGATGGCGTATGCCGAACTGGTGTTGTAGGGAAAGGCGATGCAATCCTTTCTTGCAGACTATGTCACCCCTTACGGCCCCTATATCGGCCTGGCCCTGCTGATCGCGATTTTTGCAGCCTTCGCGACCGAGCGCAGGCCGCCGGTTATCATTGCGGTCACGGGCGGACTGTTGATGACGGTGTTCGGATTTCTGCCCCCACACGAAATGCTGAGCGTTTTCAGCAATTCGGCACCGATCACGATTGCCGCCATGTTCGTGCTGTCAGGCGCGCTGCTTCGCACTGGCGCGCTTGAAGAGGTTTCGGGCTGGATCATCCGGCGAACCTTGCGCAAACCGCGCCTGGCAGTGGCGGAGATTGGCGCAGGAACCATCGCCGCTTCTGCGTTCATGAACAACACGCCGGTCGTGATCGTCATGATCCCGATCATTCAGCGCCTCGCCCGCGTGCTCGGCATTGCGGCGACCAGGCTGCTGATCCCCCTGTCCTATATCTCGATCCTTGGCGGGACGCTGACGCTGATCGGCACGTCGACCAATCTGCTGGTCGATGGGGTGGCCCAGCAACAGGGACTGGCCGCGTTCGGTATCTTTGAAATCACCATGGTCGGCCTGTGCGCCGCGGCTGCCGGCCTTGGCGTGTTGACCCTGACAGGACGACTTCTGCTTCCCGACCGGGCCGCTCACGCCATTGACGATCAGGGCGAGAGCGATGCATTTCTGTCGCACCTTGTGCTCGCATCCAAAAGCGTGCTGGTCGGGCGCAAGATCGGTGACATCGCGGTTTTTCGTCGCCCCGGCCTGCGTCTTGTCGGCATCCAGCGGGGCAAGACGATCGATCGGCATGGTTTTGATGATTGGCGGCTTGCGGCGGGGGATCAACTGATCGTCACCGCAAGCCCGACCGAGCTTGCCTCGCTATCAGAAGCGGATGATTTCAAGGTCGGACTGATGGGCGTTGGCGGAGGCGTGGCCACAGCAGGGCCTGAACGGCCCAGGGATCTCCGTCTGGTTCAGGCGGTGATTTCGCCGTCACATCCGATGATCGGGCGCAGGCTGGCGGAGATTCCTCTGCTTTCGCGCCTCAAGGTTCGCGTGCTTGGTCTTGTCAGGCCCCGCCATATTGCCGGCCCCGATCTTGCCAATACGCGCGTGCGAGCGGGCGACCGGCTGCTTGTTGCGGCCGGCAGCGACGCTGCCCAGGCGCTTCAGGCGAATGTCGGGCTGACCGATGTCAGCCTGGCCAAGGCCCGCGCGTTTCGGCGGACCAAGGCCCCTGTTGCCATTGCCACCCTGGCAGGGGTTGTTCTGCTTGCCGCGATGTTCGGGTGGCCGATCGAAGCGCTTGCCCTTGCCGGGGTGGGCATCGTCCTGCTGTTCCGCTGCCTTGAGCCGGAAGAAGCATGGGGGGCGATTGACGGCAACACGCTGGTGTTGATCTTTGGCATGCTGGCCTTTGGCAAGGGGCTGGAAAATGCCGGAACGATCGATCTGATCGTGTCCGGTCTTGAACCCGTGCTGACGACAATGACACCGCTGATCCTGTTGATCACCATCTACGCCGTTACCAGCCTGCTGACCGAAACCGTGACCAACAACGCGGTTGCGGTTATCATGACCCCGATTGCGATTGGTCTGGCCCCGATTGCGGGCATTGATCCGCGACCCCTGGTGGTCGCGGTGATGTTCGGGGCGAGCGCAAGTTTTGCGACGCCGATCGGCTATCAGACCAACACGCTCGTTTATGGGGCTGCCAATTATCGCTTCATGGATTTCGTGAAGATCGGCGTCCCGATGAACATCGTGGTCGGCATTGCAGCGTGCATGGCCATTCACTGGCTATATTGATGCGCCGCGCGGGCAATCGAATTATCCAAGGCCGGTTCATGGCGTGTATCAAAGCCCGGCGGGACCAGGCGCGATCGCCTGATGAACCGGGCAAGGTGTTGCGATAGATCCGATCTCTGAAACCGGGGTTTCATACCAAAGCTCGATGAGCTTGACTCATCGGGCTTTGGTTAAGCCCGTGCGGCGCCTGAGCATTTCCAGCGCGGGGATAGCGTTAGCATCTTAGCGCGCTGGTATCAGGCGTCGCACAACATCCTGCGGACGGCATCCGCCTGCCGGGCTTGCTGTAACTAACCCATCAATCCGCGCACGAACGGGATCAGCCCGGTCTGGCGCTGGCGCTTCATCCGTTCGGCTTCGAGGATCGCGCGGACCTTGGCGAAGCATTCGTTCACATCATCATTGATGATGACGTAATCATACCCGTCCCAGTGGCTGATTTCAGCCCTTGCGCGTTCCATGCGGGCGGTGATCACCTCGGCGCTGTCGGTGGCGCGGCTGTGCAGGCGGCGGTGGAGTTCGTCGATCGATGGCGGCAGGATGAACACCCGCACCACGTCCTGCTGATCTTTCTGGTAGAGCTGCTGGGTGCCCTGCCAGTCGATATCGAACAGGAAATCCTGCCCTTCCTTCAACGCGGCGCGGATCATCCCCTTGGGCGTGCCGTAACGGTGGCCGAAAACCTCCGCCCATTCGTAGAAATCATCCTCCTCGACCATCTGCTGGAACTGATCGTTTGAAACGAAGTGGTAATGCACCCCGTCAATCTCGTTCGGGCGCGGGGGGCGGGTGGTGGCTGAAACCGACAGCTTGATCTCACTGTCCTTGGCCAGCAGCATACGTGACAAAGTGGTCTTGCCCGCGCCTGACGGTGAGGACAGAATGAACATCAGGCCCCGGCGGTGAAGCTGCTCGGCTGGATTGTGTGAGGTATCGCCCATAGTCCCCGTTGCCTCAAAAGGCGGGGGCAGATCAAGGGGGATCAGGCTTTCGTACCGACTGTGCTGCCTTTGCCCCTGCGTTTGCCGGTGCCCTTGCGCGTCCCGCGGCTGGTTTCAAGCCGCTTGCCCCGGTCATAGAACACTTTGGCGGCCATCCCGCCTGCCACCACCGCAAGGCCGAGCGGGGAACGCCGGGCGAGGTGGCTCGCGCCCCACAGCGCAACGCTTGCCGCCATTGAACGGCCATCGACCAGCCGATCGGCTCTGGCCTCGTCGTAACCTGCTACCATCAGGCCTTTTTCCACCCGCTCGCGCAGCAGCCCGCCCGCCGCGCGCAGGACAATGTCCGCGATCATCAGGTTGGTGCCGGCGACCGGGCTGGGCAATGGCAGGCCGCTGGTGCGGGCAGGGGCGGAATCGCTCGGCGGCAGGGGGCCGGATGGGGCCGTGTTGCCGGGCTTTGCGCCCTTGATTGCCCGTTTAAGCCGCGCCATCGCGGCTATTTCTTGCGCCCGAAATCGACCGACACGACGTTTGATCCGTCGCCATCGCCATCAGGCTCGGTGCCGTCATTTTCGGCATCGACGTGGGTTTCGGGCGCGAGTTCATCGACCGCGGCCTGGAACTGAAGCCCGAAATCGACCGCCGGATCGACAAACGCAGTGATCGCGGCAAACGGGATCTGCAATTTGGCCGGCACCTGATTGAAAGTGAGGCTGACCAGAAAGCCGTGCTCGGTCACTTCGAGATCCCAGAACTTGTTCTGCAGCACGACGGTCATTTCATCGGGGAAGCGTTCACGCAGGCGCGGCGGGATCGAAACGCCCGGCGCGCCGGTTTTGAAGGTGATGTAGAAATGGTGCGTCCCTGGCAGGGTGCCGCCGCCTTCAACAATCGAGCCGAGCACCCGGCCTACCACCGCGCGCAGGGCTTCCTGCACGATTTCGTCATAGGGGATCAGGCTGTCTGGCGCGTCGCTTTGCATGGTAGGCGGATTCGTGGCGGGCCGCGCGGGCTTGGTCAAGCCCTTTGCATCATGATCCGGTGGGTTTGGCAGATGAGCACGCGCGGCCTTTGCGGGGGCAGGTGCCGGGTGCTTGTCTTGCGCGGCGAGAGGGTTATAGCGCCGGGATATGGCCAATATACCCGCCCGCACAGGCGCTGCCCTGCGCAATACCACCGAAACGCGCATCGCGATCCTTGTCGATCTCGACGGGACGGGCGCTTATGATGTTTCCACGGGAATCGGCTTTCTCGATCATATGGTCGAACAGTTCAGCCGCCATTCGCTGATCGATGTGACGATGAAGGTTGAAGGCGACCTCCATGTCGATCAACACCACACCACCGAAGATTCGGCCATCGCGCTGGGACAGGCGATTGCCCAGGCACTGGGCGACAAGGCCGGGATCGGGCGTTACGGCGCGGCCTATTCACCGATGGATGAGACTTTGAGCCGGGTGGCGCTGGATATTTCCGGGCGGCCGTTCCTGGTGTGGAAGGCGAAGTTCACTCAGGAAAAGCTGGGCGAATGGGATACCGAGCTGATCGAGCACTGGTTCCATTCGGTGGCGCAGGCGGCGGGCATCACGCTGCACATGGAACTGCTCTATGGCAGCAACAACCACCACATCTGCGAAAGCCTGTACAAAGGCTTCGCCCGCGCGATGCGGCAGGCTGTGGAGCGCGATCCGCGCAAAGAAGGGGCGATTCCCAGCACCAAGGGGCAGCTTGGTGGCTGAGCAGGGCAATCCGGCTGCGCGCATAGTGAGGACCGCGCGCCCGGACGGGTGTGCGGAAAACCAAAATGCCTGAAGTCGTGGCCCTTGTCGATTACGGCGCGGGCAACCTTCATTCGGTTCATAACGCGCTGAAAGCGGTGGGGGCCGAGGTTACCGTTACCGCCGATCCTAACGTGGTGCGCGCGGCTGACCGGATCGTGCTGCCCGGTGTCGGCAGTTTTAAAGCCTGCGCCGAAGGTTTGCGAGCGATCCCGCACATGGTCGAGGCGCTGACCGAGCGGGTGCACATCGGCGGTGCGCCGTTCCTCGGCATTTGTGTTGGGATGCAATTGCTGGCGACCCGCGGGCTGGAACATGGCGCGACGCCGGGTCTCGGCTGGGTGCCGGGTGAGGTGCGTCTGATTGAGCCGTCTGACGCGAGCATCAAGGTGCCGCACATGGGCTGGAATGATGTCGCGATCCTGCCCCACGCCAGAAATCACCCGGTGATTGAGGAGGGCGAGGCCTATTTTCTCCACTCCTATCACTTTGCCGCCGAAGATGGCGCGGATGTCGCCGCGATGACCGATCACGGCGAAGGGCTGGTGGCGGCGGTCGCGCGCGGCAACATCATCGGCGTGCAGTTTCACCCGGAAAAGAGTCAGGCCTATGGGCTGGCGACGCTCGAAAGGTTTCTCGCATGGTATCCATGATGATCCTCCCCGGAACGGGGAGGGGGGCCAAGCGCAGCTTGGTGGAGGGGCGAACCGCCGCTCGCCCCTCCACCCCGACCCTGCGGGTCGCGGTCCCCCTCCCCATACTGGGGAGGATTACATGATCGTCTTTCCCGCCATTGACCTCAAGGGTGGTCAGGTCGTGCGCCTCGCGGAAGGCGACATGGACCGCGCCACGATCTACGGCGACGATCCGGCGGCGCAGGCGATGATCTTTGCCGATGCCGGGGCCGAGCATCTGCACGTCGTCGATCTTGACGGCAGTTTCGCGGGCGAAAGCCGCAACCGCGTGGCGGTGGAAGCGATTGTCGCAGCCTTCCCCGGCTATGTGCAACTGGGCGGCGGGATCCGCGATGCAGCCGCGGTCGAAGGCTGGTTCAACCTCGGCGTGGCGCGGGTGGTGATGGGTTCGGCCGCGCTCAAGAACCCCGAATTCGTCAAAGACATGGCCCGCGAATGGGAGGGCGGCATCGTCGTCGCAGTGGACGCGAAAGACGGGATGGTCGCGACCGAAGGCTGGGCCGAAGTGTCGGACGTTCCCGTGGTCGATCTCGCCCGCCGGTTCGAGGATGCGGGCGTTGCCAGTCTGCTGTTCACCGATATCGGGCGTGACGGGCTGCTCAAGGGCGTTAACATCGACGCGACGGTGGATCTCGCGCGCCGGGTCGATATCCCGGTGATTGCGAGCGGCGGGGTGAAGGGGCTGGACGATATCCATGTCCTCTCGCTGCATGCCCATGAGGGGATCGAGGGGGTGATTACCGGGCGCGCGCTGTATGAAGGGCGGCTTGATCTGGCGGCTGCGATTGCGATAGGCGCGCGGGTCACATGACCGTTCGCATTCGTGTCATCCCCTGCCTCGATGTCGCCGATGGCCGCGTGGTCAAGGGGGTCAATTTCGTCGATCTGAAGGACGCGGGCGATCCGGTTGAACAGGCGCGCGCCTATGATGCGGCAGGCGCGGACGAGCTGTGCTTTCTCGACATCTCCGCCAGCCACGAAGGACGCGGGACGCTGCTCGACATGGTGCGGCGCACGGCGGAGGTATGCTTCATGCCGCTCACCGTGGGCGGCGGGGTGCGCAGCGCCGATGATGCGCGCGCGCTGCTGCTCGCCGGGGCGGACAAGGTTGCGGTCAACTCTGCGGCGGTCGCCCGGCCCGAACTGGTGGGCGAAATCGCCGCAAGGTTCGGTAGCCAATGCGTCGTCGCCAGCGTCGATGCACGTGCTTCGACAAGCTCAGCATCAGCCGCAAAGCGGTGGGAAATCTTCACTCACGGCGGGCGCAAGCCGACCGGGATCGACGCGGTCGAATATGCCATACAGGTGGCAAAATTGGGCGCGGGGGAATTGCTCGTCACGTCGATGGACGGGGATGGGACGAAAGCCGGCTATGACCTCGATCTGACCCGCACGATTGCCGATGCCGTCAGCGTGCCGGTAATCGCCAGCGGCGGCGTCGGCAACCTCGATCACCTCGTTGAAGGCGTGACCAAGGGCCATGCCAGCGCGGTGCTCGCCGCGAGCATCTTCCACTTCGGCACCCACACCATCGCTGATGCGCACGCCGCGCTGCGGGCGGCGGGCTTGCCTGCGCGCGGTTGAATTGTCGTCATGGCGAGCGTAGCGAAGCAATCGAGAGCGGCTCGCAAGACGCTCTGGTTTGCCGCGTCGCCTGCGGCTCCTCGCAATGACGGGAATTGATACTTGCCAGATACTCTTTCCCGCCTCGAAGCCACCATCGCCCAGCGTCTTCTGGCCTCGCCCGAAGAAAGCTACGTTGCG
>JBGSKN010000015.1:0-5888 GCA_041741215.1 Erythrobacter sp.
GCGCTGGGCGAATTGCCCGCGTTCCTCGCCGCCGTGCGCGCGGCTGGCGCGCCGCTTGCCGGGCTGATGTGCATCCCGCCCGCCGATACCGAAGCCGCGCCGTTTTTCGCGCTGCTGGCCAAGTTGGCGGCTGATCACGGCCTCGTCGGCCTCAGCATGGGGATGAGCGGCGATTACGAAACTGCGGTGATGCTCGGCGCGACCCATGTGCGGGTCGGCACGGCATTGTTCGGGATGCGTGGCTGATACTTAGCCACTCCAATCAAAAAGGGCGCCCCGTTGCCAGGGCGCCCTTTTATTGCGGGTCGTTGCCAAACCGCTCTATGCCAGCGCGCGCATCACGCGCCGCTTATCAGAACTTGCCGCGCAGGGTCACACCGTAAGTCCGCGGCTCGGCCAGAAATGCCGAGAAGGTTTGCTGCGGAGCGACGAACGGGGTGTTGAAGGCAACCTGCGTGTAATCCTTGTTGAACAGGTTCTGCACCCAGCCTTCGATCGAAAACCGGTCAGCGATATTGGTCAGACCGATGCGCCCGTTGACGATGACGAACCCGTCCTGTTCCTTGCCGAACAACAGATCGGAACCGGTGTTGAAATCACTGACCATGCGCGCGTTGAAGAACACCAGCCCGCGCATTCCGTCACTCGTCAATTCCGGAGTCCACGAAATCGATGCAGTGCCGGTAATTTCCGGAGCATTCGACAGATTGTCACCCGGCAGCAAGCGCAAGGCCGGGTCAAGCGGGACGCCGGTGTCATTGCCGATCAGGTTATTTTCATAACTGGTATCGGTGTAGGTCAGGCCGAAGGTGGCCGTGACATCCGGGATTGGTGACACATTGGCTTCAATTTCGAAGCCCTGTGCAACCACGCCAAATTTCACATCATCAGGAGCGCAGGCGCCGGTAGTGGCGCTGGCATCGAGATCAGCGCCGCCAAGATCGGTCTGGCAGGCATTGACGGTCTGTACCAGGAACACCGAGCCGTTGAAGGTGTTCAGCTGAAAATTGCTGAATTCCTGACGGAAGGCAGCAACGCTGAGCGAGAACGCGCGGCTCGAATATTTGGCGCCGATTTCAAAGGCATTCACCGTTTCCTGATCGAACTGCAGGTTGGCGGTGTTGAGATTGCTGGCATCGAGGAACAGCGGATTGGACAGTGCCGACCGATCGAGGTTGAAACCGCCCGCCTTGTAACCACGGGTATAGCTGCCGTAGAGCAGCAAGTCTGGGTCAACCTTGTAGGACAGAACCGCCGTGCCGGTGAATTCATTTTCACTGCGCTTGTCATTGATTGAAACACCGTCAAGTTCGGCGTTCGAGTTGCCCTGGCAGGACAGGCCGATTATGCCCCCGGCCAATCCGGCAAGGGGGCCGCCAAGCAGCCCACTCAGCAATTGCCGGTTCTGCGGACAGAACACGTTGTCATTGCCGAAGGTGGCATCCATCTTCTTCGATTCATCGGTGTAACGCAGGCCGAGCGTCAGATCGAGCTTGTCGGTAATGTGCAGGATATTATGCGTGAAGAAAGCGATGCTTTCGCTGCGCTGGTTGAACTCGTCACCCGTGCCGCCGACGTCGCGAACGTTGGATAGGTTGGTGATGCCCTGAACGATCAGCGGTGTCGCTGCACCAAACGCACCCGCGCCGCCATTGGCGCCGGTCAATGCCGCCATGTTGGCGCCGAAGCAATCGGTCGCGCCGGGATTGGCCAGCGCCGGATTGATGGCCAGTGCGATGCGGCAAGCGGCAAAGGTGCCATATTGCGTGCCGAAACGCAGATTGTCGCGCGTCTGCAGCTTTTCGTTGGTGTAGAACCCGCCAACCAACCAGTCGAGCTTGTCGTTGAAGGCGCTGCCGTTGAGCCGCAGTTCCTGCGTGAAGGTTTCGAAATCACGCGCCCCGGCATCGCGCCCCGGTGCCCGGTACAGGATATCGACCCCGGTGTAATCGGTGTCGGATGCCTGGTTATTGAAAAATTCGCGATAGGCGGTGATCGCCGTCAGCGTGATATCGCCGAGCGTCCAGTTGAGCTCGCCCGAAATGCCGTAATCTTCGGTCACGCCTTCATAGCTGCGCCCGGCCGTGGGATAGATCGTGCGTTCAAACGTGCTCTGGTTGAGCGCCGCCGGGTTCTGCCCCAATGCCAGCAGGATCGGGATGATCGGGTTCTGTGTGCTGGTCAGGGGAACGCCGCTGGTGGGACGGATGAACGAATTGAGACCAGGGCTGACAGTGGCCAGCGGTGCGAAATCGGGCTGCACAAAGGTGGCGGCGCAGCAGGCTTCTTCCTTGCGCGAATAATCGCCGATCAGGTGGAAGGAGATATCCTCGGTCGGTTCGAACAGCGCCTGCGCGCGGATCAGATAGCGGTCGCGATCATTGACCGTGGTATTGTTGACAGCATCCTTGATGAAGCCGTCACGTTCAAAATACACGCCATCGATTCTTGCCGCGATCGTGTCACTGATCGGCGCATTGATGCCAGCCTCCACGCGGATGGCATCGAAATTGCCGTAGCTGATCGCGCCATGACCGCTGAGAACGAATTCGGGCGGCGCGGTGTTGACGCTGATCACGCCAGCGCTGGAGTTGCGCCCGCCCAGCGTGCCCTGCGGGCCGCGGCGGATTTCGATCGATTCGATCGGGCCAAGCTCGCTCAGCGCATTGCCCGAACGCGAGCGGTACACGTTGTCGACAAACACGACGACCGAGCTTTCAAGGCCGGGGTTGTCACCCACCGTGCCGATCCCGCGAACGCGGGCCGAGCCATTGGCTTCGTTGCCGGTTGATGAAACGAGCAGCGATGGGGCGACCTGCGTCAGATCGCGGATGTCGTTGATCCCCGACTTCTGAAGCACTTCACCCGACACGGCCGAAACCGCGATGGGAACGTCCGACAGCGCTTGTGAGCGGCCTTGCGCCGTGACGATGATCTCGCCCGAATAGGAGGAATTGCCAGTTTCGTCCTGCGCCGCGCCGGCATCCTGCGCGAACGCCGATTGCGGTGCCAGAACCATGCCTGCCCCCAGCACGGCGATTGCGCGAAGCGATGTGATAGTTTTCATAAATTACCTCTCCCCGGCAAAATTTGTTCTTTGGCGATCAAATTGAGGTGAAACCATTCGCAACGCAAATCATTTCTCGGCCATTCGCCAAATTGTCACAGACCTGTTGCCTCTATGCCTCTTCCATCTCGGCTTGCCGGCGATCGCTCGCCGCATCAAGCAAGGCGGCTTCGATATCGGCCAGCCGTTCGGGCGCCTTGATCTTTTCCCCGGTCAGATCGGTGACGTAAAACGTATCCGCCACCGCTTCGCCGTAAGCGGTGATATGCGCCGAATGGACGATCAGATTGGCCTTGTAGAGCGCATAGGCCAGCCGGTTGAGCAGCGCCGGGCGATCGCGCGCTGTCACTTCGATCACGGTGAAATTGTTCGACGCGTCATTATCGAACCCCACGCGCGGGGCGACATCGAATGCCTTGGCGCGCGAATGGGCGAGCGGGCGCGCGGCGAGTTTGGGCACCAGTTCGATCCGCGCCAGCAGCGCATCGCGGATGCCCTTGGCGATGCGATCCATCTGCGCGGTTTCGCGGAACGGCTGGCCGTGCTGATCCTGCACCAGAAAATTATCGAAGGCATAGCCGCTTTTGGCGGTGTGGATGCGCGCATCGATGATGTTGGCGCCCGCCACATGGATCCCGCCCGCCATGCGGTAGAACAGGCCCGGATGGTCAGCCGCGATCACGCTGACCCGCGTCGCGCCGCGCGTCTCGTCCAGCGCGCAGATGATCGACAATTGCTCGCCAGCCGCGCGCGCCGCGTCATATTGCGCAAGATTGCTGGCGATGATGTCTTCAGGCTCGGCAATCCAGTAGGCATCGCCCAGCAGCGCGCCTGCGCTATCGACCAGATGATCGCGCTCGCCCAGCAACCGCGCGACCGCATCTTTCCGGGCGGCAACCCGCTGTTTGCGCCCGGTGCCCTTGTGGCCCAGCCGCAGCCGTTCCTGGGTGGCATCGAAAAGCTCGCCCAGAAGCTGTGCTTTCCAGCTGTTCCAGGTGCCCGGCCCGACCGCGCGGATGTCAACCGCCGTCAGGATCGCGAGATTGCGCAGCCGTTCAAGGCTTTGCACTTCGCCCGCGAAATCGTCGATCGTCTTGGGGTCGGTCAGATCGCGTTTCTGCGCAGTGCGGCTCATCAGCAGGTGTTGCAGCACCAGCCAGGCGACCAGATCGGTCTCCTTCTGATCGAGACCGAAGCGCGGGCACAGGCGGTGCGCCACATCGGCCCCCAGCACCGAATGATCGCCCCCGCGACCCTTGGCGATATCGTGCAGCAGCACCGCAACATACAGCGCCCGGCGCGATGCCAGCCTGGGAAATTCGCGGGTGCCGCGCGGGTGATCGGCGGCGAGCAGCCCGCGTTCGATCTGGCTCAGCAAGCCGATCGCGCGGATGGTGTGTTCATCGACGGTGTAGTGGTGATACATGTCGAATTGCATCTGCGCATTCACACGCCCGAAATCGGGGACAAAGCGGCCAAACACCCCCGCCTCGTTCATCCATCGCAGCGGGGATTCGGGGTCTTTGCGGCCCGACAGCAGATCAAGGAACAACGCATTGGCGCGCTTGTCCCGGCGCACCTTGCCATCGATCAGCCTGGCATCGCGGCCCGCCTGACGCATGGTTTCGGGGTGGACTTCCAGCCCTTCGGCTTCGGCCAGCTGGAACACTTCGATCAGGCGGACGGGATCGGCGCGGAACCAGTCATCGCCCGGCGCGCGCAATCGCCCGCCATCGACCAGATAGCCCTTGAACAGGCGCTTGCGCTGGGTCCATCCGGCAAAGAACCCGGTGCGCGGGCGTTTGCGGGCAAATTCCTCGTCAAGATGGGCAAGGAACACCCCGGTCAGGCTGCCGACCCGTTTCACTTGCAGGAAATAATACTGCATGAAGCGTTCGACCGCGCTTTTGCCGGGGCGATCGGCAAACTGCATCCGTTCAGCCACCGCGCGTTGCAGATCGAAGGTCAGGCGATCCTCGGCCCGGTCGGCAAGGATGTGCATGTGGCAGCGCACCGCCAGCAGGAACCCTTCGGCCCGGCGGAAGCTGCGATATTCGGAACCCGTCAGCAGCCCGACATCGACCAGTTCGGCGGCACTGCCGACGCGGTGGACATATTTGCCGATCCAGTACAGCGTCTGGAGATCGCGCAAGGCCCCCTTGCCTTCCTTGATGTTGGGTTCGACGACATAGCGGCTATCGCCCATCCCCTTGTGCCGCGCATCGCGTTCGGCCAGTTTCCGGGTCAGAAACTGGCGTTCGCTGCCCTTGACAACCTCGCCCCAGAACCGCGTGCGCAGTTCTTCGTAAAGCGCCTGATCGCCCCACACCAACCGTCCTTCGAGCAGCGCGGTGCAGATGGTGAGATCATCCTTCGCCATCCGCATCGTGTCGGCCACCGTGCGGCTCGAATGGCCGACTTTCAGGCCCAGATCCCACAGCAGATACAGCATCGCCTCGATCACCTGTTCGCACCACGGCGAACGGCGCATCGGCGTGATGAAGGCGATGTCGATATCCGAATGCGGGGCCATTTCGGCCCGCCCGTATCCGCCCACGGCCAGCACCGCGAGCCGTTCGGCCGCAGTGCGATTGGGGACGGGGTAAAGATGCGTGGTGACGTGATCGTGGATCACCCGCAGCAGTTGATCGGTCAGAAAGGAATAGCCGCCCGTCACATCATGCCCGGCTGACGGCGCGGCGGCCAGTCTGCGCGTAAGTTCGGTGCGGCCATCGTCAAGCGCGCAGCGCAGCGCCTTGACGATATCGCCGCGCGCGCCTTCGCCGCCCGCTGCGAAAAGCGCGGCGACCTGTTCTGCCAG
>JBGSKN010000016.1:0-2265 GCA_041741215.1 Erythrobacter sp.
GGCCGAGGTCGATCATGCCTTCACCGATCAGGCGCTGCGCCAGCACCGGCGCGGCCAGCACCCCGCCGCCTGCCCCTGCGAGCAATGCCCGGCGGGTCAGCCGGGATCGTGTCTTGCCGATTGCGCCATTGCCGTGTGCCATCTTCAAGCCCTTTCCGCGCCAGTTTTTCCGATCTGCGCTATCAAGGTGCCGATATCCGCCACGGCCAATTGGTTGTCGCGCAGCAGATCGCCAATATCATCGATCCGCGCCATTTCACCATCATCGCGCATGATCGAACAGATCACCGCCGCATCGCCAGCGCCCGCCAGCCGCGCCAGTTCGATCGACGCCTCGACCGCCGAAGGCCGCGCCAGCACCCCGCATGCCTGCGCAATCAGCGGGAAGACATGGCCGGGCGAATGGATGTCGGCCGCGCTCGCTTGCGGTGCAATCGCGACCTTGATCGTGTGCGCGCGGTCAGCGGCGGAAATGCCGGTGGAAACCCCGTGTGCCGCCTCGATCGAGCGGGCAAAGGGTCGCCCGGTCTGACGATGCGTGCCTGAATTGATCAGGCTCAGGCTGAGCTGCCCGGCCAGTTCCGGCGTGATCGCCAGACAGATCAGCCCGCGTCCGTGGGTGGCCATGAAATTGATCGCTTCGGGCGTGACATGGCGGGCAGCGATCATCAGATCAAGATCGCCGCCGCGCAGGCGATCGCCCGACAGCACCACGATCCGGCCTGCGGCAATATCGGCCAGTGCCTGATCGAAAGCAGTATCCGCGCTCACCCCAGATCCCTCCCCGCGGCAAAGCTGCGTGCGCCCAGCACCACCTGCTTGCCGACCAGTTCCAATTGCCCGCGCGCGCGTTCATCAAGACATTCGCCATCGGGCGAAAACAGCCCGCGATAGGTGCGGATGGTGGCGCCCATCGGGGTTGGCCAGCCGCGCAAGGCATGGGTGATCGCGCGCATCGTCAACAGCGTGCTCATCGAAGCCTGATCGCCAAACGCGGTCGCGATCAACCCGACCGCGCGCCCATCAAGATAGGGGCGTTCATCGCGGGCGAGATCCTCAAGGTAATCAAGCGCGTTCTTGACCACGCCCGAAATCGTGCCGTGATAACCCGGCGCGGCGATCAGCAACCCATCGGCTTCGCGCACCGCGGCGACCATCTCCGCCCCTTGCGAGGGATCGTGCAGCGGGCCGCGATAATGCGGCAGCGATGTCAGATATTCACCGCCGAACACCTGCACCGTCGCCCCCTCGCTAGCGGCAATGCTGGCGGCCAGCCGCAGCACCTGTTCGGTCGTGCTGCCGGGATTAACCGTGCCGCCAAGGGCCACGATGGTCGTCATGAGAATGCCGTCCTTTCGGTAATATAGGCGTCGAGCAGCGCGGTTTCTTCGGGCGTGAAATGCAGGCCAAGCTTGGTGCGCCGCCACAGCACATCCTCTCCGCAGCGCGCCCATTCGGCAGCGATCAGGTAATCGACCTCGGCGGCGGTCAGGCCGTGGCCGAAATCAACCCCCAGATCGGCGGGGCTGGTGGCCGTGCCAAGAATTGCCCAGGCGCGGGTGCCATAAAGCCGGATCAGCCGTTCGGCCTGTGCCCTGGTGAGGAACGCATAGGCTGCGATGAGTTCGCGCACCTTGTCCGATGCCTCGCGCCGCCCGAAATCGCCGCCGGGCAGCGGCGCTGCATGGGTCCATTGCGCACCATCGAGCGCGGGGCACAGCGGTGCCAGTCGCTCGATCGCTTCGGTAGCGAGGTGGCGGTAGGTGGTGATCTTGCCGCCGAACACCGACAACAGCGGTGCCTCGCCCGCCCCGCCATCCAGCTCAAAGCGATAACCGCGGGTCGCAGCTTCGGGCTTGCCGGTGCCGTCATCGACCAGCGGACGCACCCCGGAATAGGTCCACACCACATCATCAGGCGTGACCGGCGTGCGGAAATATTCGGAAGCCCCCGCGCACAGGTAAGCGATTTCATCGGCGCTGGCGCGCACCTCGTCCAGCCCCGCGGTGTGATCGACATCGGTGGTGCCGATCAGGGTGAAATCCTGTTCATAGGGAATGGCGAAGAAGATGCGCCCATCGGGGAGCTGAAAGAAATAGGCAAAATCGTGATCGAAAATCTTGCGCACCACGATATGCGATCCGCGCACCAGCCGCATCCGCTGGCTGGTCTGTTCGCCCGACTGGCCCAGCACATCCAGCACGCGCGGCCCGGCGGCGTTGACGATGGCGCGGGCACGGAAAGCCTCTCCGCCCGCCGTAATCA
>JBGSKN010000017.1:0-1790 GCA_041741215.1 Erythrobacter sp.
GCGGCGCGGCGCAGGCGGCAAGTTGCAAGCGCCGGTCAGCCGCCATGCGAGGCCCGCCAGGCTGGCCGATTTCCGCCCCGGTAAAGGCGATCACCGCGCGATCAATCGCCGCCGGATCGGTCAGGCCGCTGGCCTGCGCTGGCGGGTCGCACAGCGGCAGCAGCATCGGCAGGATGAGCGGGCTGAGCCGCCAGCTGCCGAGCCATGAAAATTCAGGCCGGGGAAAGTTCGTGTCCACGCGGGTTCTCCTTGTCATACGCACGAATGATGCCGGATGATGGCCGATCCGTTGCCGTGGCCATGATGAATGCAAAGGCCATGCCAAGCCCGCAGGGCACCGGCCAAATCCGTCGGCATGGCCACCCTTACGCATTCATCCGCAGTGTTCAGGCGGCCCAAATTAAGCCTGACGCGATAGGCCCGACGGCAATGCAAACAGCGTGATTGCGACTGACAATATGCCTTTTCCTGCCCGCTTCCGATCCCGGCCTGCCCGCGCTTTCAACCCGCAGGCCGCCGCGCAGACGGATTCCGTGCCGACCACTCGCGCCGAAGAAGCGCGCCGTGCGCTGCTGCAACAGATCACTGATTTCATCACCCGGCACGATCTGGAAGCAACCGCGTCCAACCTTGCCACGGTCTGCGGCGGCTTGTCCGGATCGCACCCCGAACTGGCGCAGTCCTTTGCCGCGCGGGACGTCGCGGGCGAGCCGATCGACCAGCGCTGGCTGGACACGCTGGCGCGGCTCGATCCCGATGGCGGCAACCGCATTGCCGAGATTGAAACGCTCATGGACAAGCTCGAATACGGCTTGATGCGGTTCGCGCAGGCCGCGCACTCGGCGCAGGCCGAAACCAGCGATCATCGCGGCGCATTGGGCGAACAGATCGAAGCGATGGCTTCACCCAGCGACATTGCGCAGGTGCTTGAGCTGTCACGCGCGATGCTGGCCCGGTTCGAACAGGTTGAGTCCGCGATGGCGCGCAGTCAGGCGGAAACCGAACAACTGCGCGAAAACCTCGCCAAGGCGCGGATGGAGGCGGATGTCGATCACCTGACCCATCTGCCCAATCGCCGGGCGTTTGAACGGCGGCTGGTCTCGGCCGCAGCCGAAGCGCGTGCCAAGGGCGAACCGCTGAGCCTCGCGTTCTGCGATATCGATCATTTCAAGGCGATCAACGATCGCCACGGGCACGAGGCTGGCGACCGGGTGCTGTGCACAATGGCATCGGGCCTGATCGAATATGCGGGCGACAGCTTTTTCGTCGCGCGCCACGGCGGCGAAGAGTTCGTGCTGCTGTTCTATGGGCTTGATAAAGAAGCGGCGCGCCAGCGGCTCGATACCATGCGCGCTTTGCAGGCCGCGCGCCAATTGCTCAACCGCGAAAGCGGCCAGCCGTTTGGGCGGATCACCTTTTCCGCCGGGGTCGCAGAAGTGACCGAGGATGCCGACACCCGCAGCGCGCTCGCCCGGGCCGATGCCGCGTTATATCGCGCCAAGCAGGAAGGGCGCAATCGGGTGGTGGTAGGGTAAAGCGGCACACGATCCTCACTTGCCCCGCCCCGCGATCATTCAGGATGCCGATTTCCCTGCGCCCGGAGCGTCCGGTGCGTCCGGAGCTTGGGCAACGACTTCATCATAGGCGAGACTGGCGTAGAGATCGCCGTGCCTGCCTGCTGTGATGATGGTGCGCACCGCCACGCCGCTTGCCTGCGCGTCATCGGCCAGCGCGGCCGCCGCATTCCATGCCGCCGCTTCATCGCCGGGCAGGTGCCGGGCAAACACGGT
>JBGSKN010000018.1:0-8525 GCA_041741215.1 Erythrobacter sp.
GTTCTTCACCTCGATATAGGGCACCGTGTGTGCGCCGCATTGATCGCCGAGCAGCAGGCTGTCGCACTGCGTGAAGTTGCGCACATTGCTGGCAGCCGCCCCGACACGGACGAGGCCGCGATAGGTGTTCGACGATTTGCCCGCGCTGATGCCTTTGGAGATGATCGTCGAGCGGCTGTTCTTGCCGTTGTGGATCATCTTGGTGCCGGTGTCGGCCTGCTGGTGATTGTTCGTCACCGCGACCGAGTAGAACTCGCCAACGCTATCTTCGCCGTTGAGCACGCACGAAGGATATTTCCACGTCACCGCAGAGCCGGTTTCGACCTGCGTCCAGCTGACCTTGCTCCGGTCACCCTGACACAGCGCGCGCTTGGTGACGAAATTGTAGATCCCGCCCACGCCTTCGGCATTGCCGGGATACCAGTTCTGCACGGTCGAATACTTGATCTCGGCATCGTCCATCGCGACCAGTTCGACCACGGCAGCGTGAAGCTGGTTTTCATCGCGCATCGGCGCGGTGCAGCCTTCGAGATAGCTGACATAGCTGCCCTTTTCGGCGATGATCAGGGTGCGTTCAAACTGGCCGGTGTTTTCGGCATTGATGCGGAAATAGGTCGACAATTCCATCGGGCAGCGCACGCCTTCGGGAATGTAGACAAACGTGCCGTCGGAAAAGACCGCGCAGTTCAGCGCCGCAAAGTAATTGTCGCGCACCGGCACGACCCGGCCGAGCCACTTCTTCACCAGATCGGGATATTCGCGGATCGCCTCGGAAATCGAGAGGAAGATCACGCCAGCGCGCAGCAGTTCGGCGCGGAAGCTGGTGGCGACGCTGACGCTATCGAACACCGCATCCACCGCAACCTTGTGGGCACCCTTCACCCCGGCGAGCACTTCCTGCTCACCCAAGGGGATGCCGAGCTTGTCGTAAATCCGTTTGATCTCGGGATCGAGTTCATCGAGCGAGCCGAGTTCGACCTTCTTCTTGGGCGCGGCGTAGTAATAGGCGTCCTGATAGTCGATTGCCGGATAGCCGACCTTGGCCCAGTCGGGCTCTTCCATGGTCTGCCACAGGCGAAACGCCTTCAATCGCCATTCGAGCATCCATTCGGGCTCACCCTTCTTGCCCGATATGAACCGCACCGTGTCTTCGGTCAGGCCCTTTTCAGCGAACTCGGTTTCGATGTCCGACGACCAGCCATGCTCGTAATCGGCGGCCTTCGCGGCAGCTTCGCGGGCCTCGATATCGGTTTCGGGCCGGGCTTGCAGGTCTGTGTCTTGGTTCATGCCAGATGTTCCTCAACCAGGGGGAGCGGGCGCGGCGCAGGGGGATTGCGCAGCTGCGACAGGGTGATCCCGGCCAGCGCGCCGCGCAGCGCGTTATTGATGATCGGCCAGTGCGGTTTCATGCTGCATCCGGCCTCGAAATCGCAGGGGACATGATCGATACAGGTCGCGAGCGCAATCGGCCCTTCGATCGCCTCGACAATGTCGGCCACGGTGATCGCTGCAGCCGGGCGGCCAAGCTGCAATCCGCCATGCGCGCCGCGCAATGATCGCAGCAGGCCGGCCGCCGTCAGCTTTGACACCAGTTTTTGCACCGTCGGCACCGGCAGGCCGGTTTCCGCGGCAAGCTCCGCCGCGCTCACCCTGCCATCCCCACAATGCGTGGCGGCCTGGCACATCGTGATGACGGCATAATCGGCAAGGTTGGACAGGCGCATTGCGAGCAGTTCTCAATTCGGACGGAATCGTTCCGAATTACAAATAGGAGCATAATGCTCCGATTACAATCGCAAATGCCGTGTGCGCGTCAGCTGCCTTTCCGGGCCGCGATCCAGCTGTCCACATTTTCCTCCATGATCGACAGGGGCACCGGGCCGCTGGTGAGAATCACATCGTGGAAGGCGCGAATGTCGAAACCATCGCCCAATTCGGCCTGCGCCTTGCCGCGCAATTCCATGATCTTCAGCTTGCCGATCATATAGGCGGTCGCCTGCCCGGGATAGACGACGTAGCGTTCGATTGCCTTTTCGATGTCGCCTGCGGGATTGGGGGTGTTGTCGGCGAGATATTGCATCGCCTCTTCGCGGCTCCAGCGTTTGTGGTGGATGCCGGTATCGACCACCAGCCGCGCGGCGCGCCACAATTCCATGCCCAGCCGTCCGAAATCGGAAAAAGGATCGCTGTAGAAACCCATGTCCTTGCCCAGTTCCTCGGTATAAAGTCCCCAGCCTTCGGAATAGGCCGTCACCCCGCCAAACCGCCGGAAAGCGGGCAGATTGCCCAGTTGGGTCTGCACCGAAAGCTGCAGGTGATGGCCGGGCAGGCCTTCATGATAGGCCAGCGCTTCCAACTCGTTCTTCGACATGTCGCGCAGGTTGTAGAGATTGACGTAATAGATGCCGGGGCGCGAACCATCGGGGGCGGGGCGTTGATAAAATGCCTTGCCCGCGCTCTTTTCGCGGAAGGCTTCGACCGCGCGGATCTCCAGCGGATCGGTCGGCAGGGTGGCGAAAAATTCGGGCAGCTTGGCTTCCATCGCCGCCAGATATTGCTTGGCATCGGCAATGTAATCTTCGCGGCTGGTGTGGAAGAAGCGCGCGTCATCGCGGGTGTAGGCAAAAAATTCCTGCAAGGTGCCGGTAAAGCCAACCTTGGCCATGATCCCGCGCATTTCTGCGTGGATGCGGCTGACTTCGCGCAGGCCGATGGCGTGGATTTCATCGGCGCTCAGATCGGTGGTGGTATAGCTTGCCAGCAGCGCGGCGTAATATTTGTCGCCTTCGGGAAGGCGCCACACCCCGTCATCGGTCGGGGCGATGGCCTGCTGGCGCTCCATTTCGGCAAGCAGGCGCTGGTAGGCTGGCACAACCGAAGCATTCCAGCCCGCACCGGCGCGTTCCTTCAACCCGGCCTTCTGTTCGGCGGGCAGATCAAGCCGGGAGAGCTTCTTGGCAAAATCTTCCAGAACCGCATTGTTATCGCCCGCACCCAGCAGATTGCCGATGTCGGAAATCACGTAAGGGTAGACCCATTTGGGCGGCATCACGCCCGCGTCTGCGCGATCACGCGCCTTGGCGATGAGCGCGTCCAGCTGCGGCCCCATGCCTTCGATGCGTGAGACATAGCCTTCCGCCTCGGCCAGATTGGCGACCCGGTGGGTGCTGATCAGAAATGCGGGCATCCGGCTTTGTGCGCCGTTCATCTGGTCGAAGATGTAGTCATAATCGCGGAAGGGATGGAGCGAGGCGCGCCGTTCCGCCAGCTGTTCGAACAGCCGGAACGACAGCGCATCCTGGGCAGGCAGCCGCGCCGGATCGAACCGGGCGCGCATGTCCGCTGCGGTTTCCTGCAGGCGCGCAAAATTGGCATCGGCTGCGGCATCTGAAGGATCATCCCATTTGCCGTAATCGGAATCGCGAATCCCGCGCGAAGCCTTGGAGAGCGGCGAGCTGGCCAGCTGCTCTGCGTCATAGGCGGCGAACAGCGCATCAATCGCAGCGGCTTCGCTGGCGGCGGGCTCAACCATGGGCGCGGGCGCGGGCGCGGCATCCTGCGCAGCAGCGCCGACAGGAGACAGCGTCAGCGCCATCGCAACCATCGAGGAGGCAAAGGCAAAAGCAGGAGCAGTGCGGAAATGGGGCATGGTCACTCTCAAATCAGATTGGCGGGCCAGATTGGCACAATCTGATCGGTGTAAAGCGTGCAGCCCTGCCCGACTAGCCCCCCAGTTCGCGCAGATTGCGCCCGTCGATCATCTCGGCAAGATAGGGCGTTTCGCGGGCGTTCAGGCGCGCCGGGGTTCGGCCGACGAAATGGGTGATTTCGCGGATCATGTGCGATTGATCGAAGAAGGCCTCGGCGATTTCGGCCTCGTCCTCCAGCGACAATTGCGCAGAGGAAAGCAGCGCGGCAGTCCTCAATGCGCGGTATTTGCGCGCCAATGCGCGGGGCGGCAGGCCAAAGTAACGTTCGACCAGCCGCTGCACTTGCCGCGCGGAATAGCCAGCGGCCCCGTTCAGCGCGCCGACTTCGGGATTGAACGCGGCGCTGAGCCAGTGACCCACGGCGGCGACGAGTTCGAGATGGCGCGGATTGATCGGGCGCAAATGGCTTTCGATGAAGGTGCCGATGGCCAGCGCGCATTCCCGCCCGCTCATCGTGCCCGCGCGGTATGCGTCCAGCAGCCGCGCACCAAGCACATCGATTTCAGGCCCCAGCACCGATCCTGCGGGCAGCAGGCGGTCACGGTGCTGCCCCGCATGAAGCCTGGTCAGCGCCGCCCAGCCGAGCGGGGTCAGCGCCGCGCCGACCGCGTGGAATGGCCCATCAACCGCAATCGCCACCGCGCGCGACAGCGGGGTGAGCAGGCCGACGGCATGATTGGGGTCACGGTTCCCCTTGGCAAAGTGCAATTCGCCGGTGCCGCGCGGGAACAGGCACAGATGCCCGACCGAGGCTGGCTGGATATCGCGAATCACCGCTTCGTCGCAGCGAAAATGGTACAAGGTGGTAACGTAAGGCGCGATGGCCTGCGAAGGCGCGATGTAATCGACCGCGATCAGTGATGCTGGCGTAAGGCGCGGCTGCTCATCCGTGACCCTTGCGGATAATTGAGCAGAAGGGATGTTCGCGTCCATGACTTACGCGGCCCAGTATTACTTCATTTGTTTCAACAGTCAAAAGCCAGACTGCAAAAAAGAGGCGGCGCCCCGCAAGGGACGCCGCCTGTCAAAGTTGAGGAACTCTTCGCAATGATGCTCCGAGCCCTTCGGGTCGCAAGAGACGCCATACCCCAAGAAACGTTTGCGGGATTGTATGCAAGCGACAAATAATGCGCTGGCCGGCAAGGCAACATATTACAAAATCTTCATATTCGGCCAGAAACCGTCCGGTGCTGGGCATGAAACCACAGAGGGGCGCTGCTCGGATGCTCGACACCTGCGGCGCACTGCAATAGGCGCGATTCCCATGCTGTTTCATTTGCTCAAGCCCGCTTTGTTCGCATTCGATTCGGACACCGGACACCGGATGGCGGTCCGGGCGCTCGCCGCATTGCCGCTGCGCAGGCCAAAGCCCGCTGTGGCGGGGCTGGCGATCGAGGTGGCGGGGCTGACCTTTCCCAATCCGGTGGGGGTCGCGGCGGGGTTCGACAAGGATGCCGAGGTGCCCGATGCATTGCTCGGTCTGGGCTTCGGATTTACCGAAGTCGGCTCGATCACGCCGCTCGCGCAGGCGGGCAATCCCAAACCGCGGCTGTTCCGCCTGGTCGAAGACAACGCCGTCATCAACCGCATGGGGTTCAACAATGCGGGCGGCGCGGCGGCGATTGAACGGCTGCGCGCGCGCGCGGATCGCCCTGGCATCGTCGGGGTCAATATCGGCGCGAACAAGGATTCGCCTGACCGCATTGCCGATTATGCGAAGATGGCGAAAATGATGGCTCCATATTCGAGCTATCTGTGCGTCAACATCTCCAGCCCCAACACGCCGGGCCTGCGCGCCTTGCAGGATGAAGCCGCGTTGACCGCGCTGATCGATGCGGTGATCGCCGCGCGGGCAGAGGCGGGGTGCGATGCGCTGCCGCCGATCTTCCTCAAGGTTGCGCCGGATCTGGAACCTGCGGATATCGACGCGATTGCGCGCATCGCCATCGACAGGCAGCTGGGCGCGCTGATCGTCTCCAACACCACGATTTCGCGCCCGGCCCTGCGTTCGCGCCATGCGGACGAGGCAGGCGGGCTGTCGGGTGCGCCATTGCGCCAGCTGGCGCTGCAACGGCTGCGAGATTTCCGCAAGGCGACCGGCGGCGCAATCCCGCTGGTGGGCGTGGGCGGCATTGCCAGCGCCGACCATGCGTGGGAGCGGATCCTTGCCGGCGCCAGTCTGGTGCAGCTCTATTCGGCAATGGTCTATGAAGGGCCGGGCCTCGGCGCGCGGATCGTGCGCGGGCTGGAGGCGCTGATGCGGCGCGATGGCTTCACCACCATTGCCGAAGCGGTGGGAAGCGAATAGCAAGCGCGTCATGCGTTTGTTTCACCATCTGATCGCCCCGCTGGCGCTCGTCCTTGCGGGCTGCTCCACGACCCAGACCATCGCCCTCGAAGGCGTTGAGGATATCCAGTTTCTTGGGGGCGGCGCGGTCAGCACCGCCGATCCGCGCGCCACCGCAGCGGGGGAGGCTATCCTTAGCCAGGGGGGATCGGCCACCGATGCGGGGATCGCGGTGATGCTGGCGCTGACCGTGGTTGAACCGCAAAGCTCCGGCATCGGCGGGGGCGGTTTCATGCTGCGCGCTGACGGCGAAACCGGCGCGCTGACCAGTTTTGACGGGCGTGAAACCGCGCCTGCCGCCGCCACCGGCAACCGCTTCCTGGATGGCGATGGAAAAGTACTCAAGCGCGAAACCCGCGTGTTTTCGGGGCTCAGCGTCGGGGTGCCGGGCAATATCGCGCTCGCCGCCAAGGCCCATGCGAAATATGGCGTGCTGCCGTGGGCCGCGCTGTTCGAGCCCGCAATTGCGCTCGCCCGCGATGGCTTCATCATGAACCGGCGGCTTTACGAATCGCTCAGCCAGAACAAAGGGCGCGCGGACAAGACCGATGCGGCGCGCGTGGTGTTTTTCGGCGCGGATGGCGAACCGCTGCCGATTGGCGCGACGGTGCGCGTGCCAGTGCTGGCCGATACGCTGGAGGCGCTCGCCAAGGCCGGGCCGGAGGCGATCTATGGCCACAGCGCCGCCGCCGCGCTGGCCGCCTATGTCGCGGACGAAACCCCGCAGGACGGGCGCATGACGCCCGCCGATATCACCGCCTATCAGGCCAGGGAACGCACCCCGGTCTGCGCCCCCTATCGCACCTACCGGGTGTGCGGGATGGGGCCGCCATCGTCGGGCGGGGTCGCGGTGGCGCAGATACTTGGCCAGCTGGAAGGGTATGATCTGGCCGCACTTGGCCCGGACAATCCGCAATTCTGGCACCTGTTCGTTGAAAGCCAGCGGCTCGCCTATGCCGACCGCGAGCTGTATATGGGCGATGCCGATTTCGTCGAGGTGCCCGTCACCGGGATGATCGATGCAGCCTATCTCAAGCAGCGCGCGCTGCTGATTTCGCCAGACGCCGCGCTTGCCAAACCCGAAGCAGGCGTTCCCCCGGGCGCGCCGCCGCTGCGCGGGGACGGGCCGGAGGAGCCGGAAAATGGCACCACCCATTTCGCGGTGGTGGACGCAGCGGGCAATGCTGTCAGCTACACCTCGACCGTCGAGGGCGCGTTCGGATCGGGGCTGTATTGGCGCGGGTTCTATCTCAACAACGAGTTGACCGATTTCACCCTTACCCCCGAAGCCGATGGAAAGCCGGTCGCCAACCGGGTTGAAGGCGGCAAGCGCCCTCGTTCATCGATGGCACCGACTATCGTTTACGATTCCGAGGGCCGGATCGTTCTGGTGATCGGCGCGGCGGGCGGCCCGACGATCCCGGTGACCGTTGCCCGCGCGATCATCGGCGTGATCGATTTCAAGCTCGGCGCGCGCGAGGCGCTGGCCCTGCCCTTTGCCATGGCGTTCGGCGATACGCTTCTGGTTGAGGAAGGCAGCGCAATCGCGGCCATGAAGGACCAGCTGACCGCGCTCGGCCACACCTCGATCCGCCTCGCACCTGCGCCGATCAAGGCCAATGCGCTGGGCCTCCGCGCCGACGGCACCTGGGAAGCGGCAACCGAACCGCGCCTTGTCAGCGCCGTCACGCCCTGAGGGCGCTGATCGGGGCCAGAACCATCGGGGTGCTTGCCGCTACGGATTTACCCCTCTAATCTGCGCGCCACACGCAGGTCGAACCTGAACCTGCGAACCATAATCTTGAAGGGATCAGGATCCTTTGCCAGTGCATTCCCCCAAGGCCCCTCATGCGGCCCGCGCGGTGGTCAACCCCGCGGATCACCAGCTGTTGCAGGACATCGACGCCGCGCAGAATCTGGTCGCGCTGTTTCTCAAACGCGCCGATGCCAAGGGCGATGCCCCGTTTCTGGGGCACAAGGCGGGCGGGCAATGGGTGACGCAAAGCTGGCGTTCCGCGGCAGAGCAGGTGTGCCTGCTGGCGGAAAGCCTGCGCCGCATGGGGCTGAAGGATGGCGACCGGGTGGCGCTGGTTTCGGAAAACCGGCCCGAATGGTGCATTGCTGACCTCGCCATCATGGCCGCCGGGTGCATCACCGTGCCCACCTACACCACCAACACCCGCCGCGATCATGCGCATATTCTCGACAATTCGGGCGCGCGCGCGGTGTTCGTTTCGGACGAGAAAATGCTCGCCCCGGTGGTTGGCGCGATCGGACAGACCGGGCTGGCCGAGCATGTGATCGGGATCGAGGATCTCAAGCGCCAGCAATCGGGCAGCTTTGAATATCACGATTGGGCCGCGCTGATTACCGGCGATGCGGCAGCGGCGCGCGCGGCGGTGGATGCGCGCATTGCCGGGATCGCGCGCGAGGATACCGCCTGCCTGATCTATACCAGCGGCACCGGC
>JBGSKN010000019.1:0-10872 GCA_041741215.1 Erythrobacter sp.
CATTGTTTTAAGCTTTGGCTTGCCCTCGAAGCGTTGGCTGGCGGGAACATAGCGTTTGCTAATCGCGAAGTTCATGGCAGCATTGAATGCGCCCATCTCGAACTCAATGGTGGCATCGCTGATCTGGGCGCGGTGTCGGCCCGTCCCGTTCTCGCGCCGCCATGTCGGATATTGCTTCCAGCGATCCGGCCCTATGAGGTGAACCTGTGTGCTTCCGACATATCGGTCCAGCGCACCAAGCAAGACGTTTTTGAGATTTTTAACTCGCGCGGCGGAAATCTCACCTGTGTCAGCGCGGCGCTGCTGCACGGCGATATATTCCTCCGCCACTTTCCGAAAAGAGCGATTGAACACGGGATGGTCATGCTTGAGCAGAACGCGGATTTCAGCGTCTTTATCGACGGCCAGCTCGCGGGCGGCTCGCAGGTCGGTAGTGCCGAGCGCAATGGTCTTATAGCGGTCGGCCTTCGGGAGCTTGATGCG
The DNA here is from genome assembly GCA_041741215.1 of Erythrobacter sp. Taxonomy (GTDB): domain Bacteria; phylum Pseudomonadota; class Alphaproteobacteria; order Sphingomonadales; family Sphingomonadaceae; genus Erythrobacter. The sequence goes on from JBGSKN010000019.1 coordinate 484, forward strand.
ACAATAGAAATTGCTGTGCGCCACATCGCCTCGCCGGAAGATGATCAAACCGGGTTTGAGTTCCTCTTTATCGGTGATAAACGCCATCGCCATGCTCCACTGTGCAGAATCCGTGCAGATCGGCGGCGTAAGTGATTGATTTACCGTAGCTGTGCAGGGTCTGTGTGGATACTTATAGATGTTTTTCTTGTTTAATCATAGCAATTTAGATAAATGCTCTCATCCTGAACTCGTTTCAGCATCCATTTGTCTGCCAGTCGCCGTGCAGTGTTTGGGGCACCATGGACCCTGAAACAAGTTCAGGGTGACGAAGCGGGTTAGTTGGGGCGGAGTGTCGATACCCCGCCCATGTAGGACAGCAATGCGTCAGGAACGGTGACACTGCCATCGGCCTGCTGGTAATTCTCCAGCACCGCCACCAAAGTGCGGCCCACGGCAAGGCCGGAGCCGTTGAGGGTGTGGACGAATTCGGTCTTTTTCTCTCCCGCGACGCGGTAGCGGGTGTTCATCCGGCGCGCCTGAAAATCGCCGGTGTTGGAACAGGAACTGATCTCGCGGTAAGCGCCCTGTCCCGGCAGCCACACTTCGAGGTCGTAAGTCTTGCGCGCGCCGAAACCCATGTCGCCGGTGCACAGCAGCAGCTTGCGATAGGGCAGGTTCAGGCGTTCGAGGATGGTTTCCGCCGCGCGGGTCATGCGATCATGTTCGGCCTCGGAGTCTTCGGGCCGCACGATGCTGACCAGCTCGCATTTTTCGAACTGGTGCTGGCGGATGAACCCCCGCGTATCGCGCCCCGCCGCGCCCGCCTCGGAGCGGAAGCACAGGGTAAGCGCGGTGAGGCGCATGGGCAGGGCGCTTTCGTCGAGCAGCTCGCCCATGACGCTGGCGGTGAGGCTGACTTCGCTGGTGGGGATGAGCCAGCGGCGGGTTAATGACGTTCCTTGAAGTTTCGGCTTCCAGTCATCGAACCGCTCCTGTGCAACACGATTAACGTCTTCAAGCGTAAGCTCTTCATTGAGGGCGCTATTCCTCGTCAACGACTGGACGGCAGCGGCTTTAATCTGTTCGAATAGCCACTCATTAATGTTCATGTGCGTCTGAAAACTATCGTCAGCAAACTTGGGTAGCTTGTCGGTGCCATACATAGCATCATCGCCGACCAGCACCGGCGGGTTGCATTCCTCGTAGCCGTGCTCGCGGGTTTGCACGTCGAGCATGAACTGCCCCAAAGCCCGGTGCAGCCGCGCCATGTCGCCGCGCAGGAAAGTGAACCGCGCCCCGGAAAGCCGCGCGCCGGTTTCAAAATCCATCCCCAGTGCCGGGGCCAGATCGGCGTGTTCCTTCGGCGCGAAGTCGAACGCGCGCGGCGTGCCCCAGCGCGAAACCTCGACATTCTCCCCTTCGCCCGCGCCTTGCGGCACATCATCGGCGGGCAGGTTGGGGATGATCTCCAGCGCCGCCTTCAGCTCCGCCGCCAATTCATCGGCGCGCGCTTCCAAAGCGGGCATCTGATCCTTCAGCGCCGCAACCTCGGCCTTGATCGCCTCGGCGGTGTCACGATCGCCCTTGGCCATCGCTGCGCCGATCAGCTTTGACGCTTCGTTGCGGCGGCTCTGCGCCACCTGCACCTGCGTGGTCGCCGCGCGGCGCTGTTCATCGAGCGCGATGAGTTCTTCGGCCTGCGCAGGAAGCCCGCGCCGTGCCAGACCCTGATCAAAAGCTTCGCGGTTTTCGCGGATAGAACGGATATCGTGCATGGCGTGGCGCTATGCCTGCTCATGCGGGCCAAGGAAAGAGGGAAGGGCCAAGAAGAAAGGGGCGGCGGTGTTTGCAAGAGAGGCCGCCGCCCCTTGAGGAGAGGTTTAGAAGTTCACCTGCGCGGTCACGAAGATCCGGCGCGGATCGCCGAAGAACCCGGTCAGCGTGCCTTCCCGGCCCAGCGTCGGGATGAACGGCGCGCCGCCGACCCCGCCCGCCACGAAGTTGTAGCCAGCGACGATATATTCCTTGTCGAACAGGTTCTTGCCGTGCAGCCCGATAGAATAGAGGCCGCTATCGGCGGTATAGACCAAGCTGGCATCGACCAGCACAAAGCCATCCTGATCGAGGAACGGATTGGCCACTTCAAACTGGCTCGCATCCGACCGCAGCGAAGCAAGCCCGATGAAATCCACCATCCCGCTGGCCACCGGCACGCCGAGGTTGAAGCCCATATGTGCGGTAATGTCGGGCGTGTTCTGGAACACGCGCTGATCGGCCACATCAACGCCGAAATTGTTGATGAAAGTGTTGAACTTGGCATCGATCACGCCGAGCGACCAGTTGATGCTGAAACGGCTGCCATCGCCGGCAAAATCCTTGCCGACCAGCGCATTGCCTTCAAACTCGATCCCGTTGACGTCAGCCGAAGCTGCGTTCGAGGTGATCCCGATGAAGCTGTCATTGGTGCCATCATTATCGCTGTCGAACCCGACCGATCCGGGGATCTGGACATTGTCATACTGGCCAAGGAACCCGGCAATGCTGATATTGAGGCGGTTGTCGAGCAGCGATGCCTTCCAGCCCAATTCGAAGCTGTCGACCGTTTCCGGCTCGAACCCCATGAAATCGAACACTTCCTGCTGCGTGCAGGCTCCCCCGGCGCTGTTCCGGCAGGCCGATGTCTGGCCGCGCGGGTCAAACCCGCCGCCCTTGAACCCTTGCGAATAGGTGAAATAGAGGTTGTGATCGGCATTGGGCTGCCAGCTTATCGAAGCGCGCGGGTTGAAATCCTTGAAGGTGCGGCTGCCCTCGAAATCGCTGGTCACCGCAATCGGGAAGCCTGCGCCTCCGAACAGGTCGGAAAACCCGCCGAGGAAGGTGGTGCGCAGCACCTGGCTGGAACGCTTGTCACTGGTATAACGCCCGCCCAGCGACACGCTGACCGTGTCGGTCAGGTCATAGCTGAAATCGCCAAATACCGACCAGGTCTTGGTATCGACATCGCCCACGGTCTGCGCGGTCAGCCCGGCCAGAGTGGTGAACAGCGCCACATCAAACGCGGTGAAGGCGTTCGCGTCGAGATAGTAGAAGCCCAGCACGCCCGAAAGCTTGTCGCTTTCATAGAGCAGCTGAAAATCCTGGCTGAACTGCTCGTTTTCGTAAAGTGCGGGCACATCCAGATCGGCCGCGGGCAGGCTGTCGAAATCGATCGGCGTGGTCGAGGAATCCTCGCGATAACCGGTGATCGACTTCAGCGTGATCGTGTCGCTGACTTCGACCGCTATGTTGAGCGCGCCGCCATAGGCTTCGACTTCCTGATCGACGATATTGAGCCCCGCGCGGGTATCGAACACATCGTCGAGCACGGGGCACCGCTCAGCTGGCCGGGGATCAACCGGTGGCCCTGGCGGGCTTCGCTGTTGTCCTTCACGTAATCGCCCGACAGGCGGATGAATAGCGGCCCATTGTCAAATTCGATGGTTCCGCGCGCGGCCCATACGTCCTTGTTGTAGTTTTCGGTGCCAAGCGTGAGGTTGTCGCCAAACCCGCCGCGCGACAGCCGCGCCCCGCTCGCGCCGATCTTGAGATTGTCGGTGATCGGGGTTGAGGCGGTGATGATCAGATCGGCCTGATCATACGAACCATAGGTGCCGCGAATCTTCACGCTGGTATCATCAGGCAATTCGGCGGTGACATATTTAATCGCCCCGCCAATGGTGTTGCGTCCGTAAAGCGTGCCCTGCGGCCCGCGCAGCACTTCGATGCGTTCGACGTCATAGATGTCGAGCACGGCAGCCTGCGGGCGGTTCAGATAGACATCATCGACATAGAGGCCGACGCCCGCTTCAAATCCGGCGACGGGATCTTGCTGGCCCACGCCGCGAATAAAGGCGGTAAGCGTGGTGTTGGTGCCGCGGCTGACCTCCAGCGTGATGTTGGGCACCTGCTGGCCGATCTGGGTGAGATCCTGAATGCCCTGGCGTTCCAGAGATTCCCCGGTCAGCGCGGTGATTGACAATGGCACATCGATCAGGCGCTCCTCGCGGCGGCGGGCGGTGACGATGATCACGCCGTCTTCGGCCTGTTCGCTGACGCTGGTGGTATCTTCGGCCAGGTCCTGCGCATGAGCAGGCGCGGCAAAAGTGGCAATTCCGGCGCATCCGGCAAGCAGCAGCGCGCGGCGGCAAAGTGTCTTGGTCATCAGGTCTGTTCCTCTCGTGGCCCTCTATCGCAATCCTGATATTGAAAGTTGAACCATGTTTCAAGTTAGGACTTGTGTGCTGCGCGGCGCAAGCGTAGCGAATAGGGCAAGGGAGTAGCCAATGCGCAACAGTCACCCGAGCGAAACAAGGGCCGCAAAAGCATGGAGTGCGAGGAAGTGCTGACCAGAGGCGCGGTGCCCGAAGCCAAGACCCCGCGCACCGAACGCGGGCGGCGGACGCTACGCAAACTGCTTGATGCAGCAGCCGAAGAGTTCGGAGAGAAAGGCTTTCACGAAGCCTCGGTCAGTTCGATCACCCGCCGCGCAGGCGTAGCGCTGGGCAGTTTCTACACCTATTTTGACAGCAAGGACGCATTGTTCCGCGCGCTGGTCGCTGACATGAGCGAAAAGGTGCGCACCAGCGCGCGTTCGGCGCTGTCGGAAGACATGGGCGCGCTGGAGATCGAGCGCGCGGCGCTCGCCGCATTCCTGCGGTTCGCAGCCGAACACAAGGAAATCTACCGCATCATCGACGAGGCCGAATTCGTCGATCCGGCCAGCTACCGCAATCACTATGAAACCATCGCCGCGCGCATCGCAGACCGCCTGCGCGCCGGAACAGCCAGCGGCGAATTGCGCGATGGCCTGGGCGAGCTTGAGGCCTGGGCGGTGATGGGCATGAATGTGTTTGCGGGCCTGCGCTATGTCGTGTGGGGCGATTCCGAACTGCCGCCAGAAGACGTCGCTGCGGGCATCAACCGCCTGCTGGCCGAGGGCATCCGGCGCCGCTGAAGCCAAAGCGCGAAGGGGGGGAGATGGCCAAACTGTATCACTTCGCTTTAGCGCAATCACCGGCCTGATAGGTCCGGCGCACAAGCCTTAGCCTCCAACCCCATCAGCAACCAATCCCGCCAGCACAGGCACCATGACAAGCTCAAATTCGCGCGGCTTTGCGGGCGTGGTTGGCGGCATCCAGCCTTCCGCGATCACGCTCATCCAAAACGGCGAGCCGTCTTCGCGTCGATCAGGGTCCCACTTCAGAAATTCGCCAATCCGTTTGGCCAATCGGCCATACGCAAGATTCGCAGCGGACGGGGCGGTTTGATCGAGCACCTTGGTCGCAATTTCGCGCATGGTGACGGTCCGGCGAAAGGCCAGCGCATGATAGCGCAGCATTGCCCATTCTGTCTCGCTTGGGACGGCGCTTCGGATGGCTTCCCGGAAGGCGGCACTATCGGGCCTAGGCCTTAGTGGGCGCGGCCTTGCCCACGGCGCTTCGAGCGATTCCGGGTCAAGCGTCAAATCTCTCCACCACGGCCTTGCATCACCCCGTGACCGGATGGGAGCCACTTCGACTGGCTCACCCGCTGCTATCTTTGCACACAATGCGCGCCGCTTGGCGACCGGATATTCAATGACAAATTCGCGCCCATACCCGCCCGCATCGACATGGCGGCAAAACAATTCCCATTCTTTGGCTGGGCATTTGAACCGTTTGTGCAGCCGCAAGTGACACGGCTTGCAGATCGGATAGCTTTGCGGCGGTTCAAAGGTGAACGGCTGGGAATAATCTTCGGAATGCCATTCCGTGGCCGGGCGATCAGGATCACCGCATAGCCCGCAAGGTTTGCCGACTAAGGTGAAGTCAGGCCCCGCCTCTCCGCGATGATAGGCTTTCAGGATCAGGTCGCGCTGCTTCCAGCTATATCCGTTATATGATGCGCCGCTCATGGGCTTGGAATGCTACTTCGTGTCGATGAAGGCAAGGGGTTGGGCGAAAGTCTGGTCGGACAGGAACGGATAGCGGTCAAGGCCAGCCGCTATAACGCTAAGTCAGTTTTCTTGCTCGGTTTCGTAAGCGAGAATGGCAACGACCTAAACGACACCCTGTCCAAGATGAGTCCACTCAACCCTTCCTACCTCACCAAAAAGGCCACGGTCTTCCAACAGGTCTCGGATTTCGTCGCGAAGTTCAAGGGCGTCGGCGGGCAAATCTGATTTTGAAAAGGATGGGATATGGCGGCACTCTTCACACCCCGTTTTTCATGTTTTTTCCACATGAACCCGCGCCATCTCTTCCAAGTCATTGAAAAGATGGTGGGCGCGGCAGGGATTGAACCTGCGACCCCACCCGTGTGAAGGGTGTGCTCTACCGCTGAGCTACGCGCCCGTCCGATTGGCTGATACGGCCCGGACAGGGGGGCGCCTTTACTGTGCGTCCCGGCGCTTGGCAAGCGTTGCCGCTGGCTTCGTCCGGAATTTCACAATGGCCTTATGGTGCTGCCATCCATTGCAGCAAATCGGTTAGCGCGTTTTGATGCTCAAGGCCGGACTTTTCTCGCCCGGATGGCGCGTTGATGCTTTCAGGGCATTCAAGACAATAGGCCTGAACGCCGCTTGTGCCGAGCAACCGCTGCGTATCGCGAGCGAGGCGCGCGACAAGGTCGCCATTGCGCCGCGCGGCGAGCGCGAAGATATCGCCGCCTTGCGTCAAAGGGGCGCGGGCTGCGTTGCTGGTCACGAGCTGACGGATCAGCGAATCGTAATTCTCGCCCTTGTCGCCAAGGAATACCGGGTGCCACTCGTCATCTTTTGCCCCCGCTTTGGCCGCCGCCCATGCAAGGGCATCGGCAAGCCCGCCGAATTCATCGACCAGACCCAATTGGCGCGCGGTGCCGCCATCCCATACGCGCCCGCCCGCAATGGCATCGACCTTGTCGACCGGCATCTTGCGCGCCCTGGACACCAGGCTGAGGAAATCGGTGTAGCTTCCGGTGATCGAGGCTTGCAGGACCGCATCCATTTCCGGCGAGAAACCGGCGATGAAATCGGGCTGGCCGGACAGCGGCGTGGTGCGGAATCCATCGGCGGTCACGCCGATCCGCGCGGCGCTTTGTTCAAAGGTCGGGACGACTGCAAATACACCGATCGAACCGGTGATGGTTTCGGGCTGGGCAAAGATGCGGTCGCCCGACATTGCCACCCAGTAACCGCCGCTTGCCGCGATATTGGCGAAGGAAACGGCGACCGGGACCTTGCGGTCGCGGTGGCGTTGAATGGCGCGGCGGATTTCTTCGGAAGCGGTCACCGATCCGCCCGGCGAATCGACCCGCACCACCAGCGCCGCCAGATCATCGTCGAGCGCCTCGTCGAGGATATTGGCGATGCGGGTGCCCCCGGCAATGCCCGGCCCCGCTTCGCCATCGACGATGTCGCCTGCGATAGTGACGACGCCAATCGCCTTGCCTTTGCGTTTGTCACCGACATCGGCAAGGAACGCGCCAAGTTCGCTCGCGGCGAAGGTGCCGGGCATTTTGTTCCACGAATCCTTGCCCGCGATTTCGGCAACCCGTGTTCCGAATGCCACGCGATCACCCAGCTTGTCGACCAGCCCGGCGGACAGTGCCGCCTTGGCCATATCGCCGCCAGCACCATCGATCCAGCCGACCGGGTCGCCGGTCACGCGTGCCAGTGCCAGCTTGGGGCGGGCCTTTTTCACATTGGCCTGCCATTCTTCCCACAACGCGCTGTAAACGCCGCCGACATTTGCCCGCGCTTCATCCGACATCGAGCTGCGCGAATAGGGCTCCACCGCCGATTTGAATTCGCCCGCACGGTAAATCCGGGCGTTGACGCCGAGTTTTTCGAGCAGGCCGGCGTAATAGAGATTGCTGCCGCCCGGCCCGGAAATCACCGCGAGCCCTTGCGGATCGAGCCACACTTCGCTGGCATGGGCGGCCAGCAGCAGGTGATCATCGGCATAGCCAAGCGCGAAGGTCAGCACCGGTTTTTTCGCCTTGCGCACCCGGTCCATCGCTTCACCGATTTCGGTGAGATGCACCTGGCCGCCGCCCAGAAAGGTGGTGAGATCGATCACGACCGCCTTGATCCGGTCATCGGTTGCCGCAGCGTCAAGCGCCCTGACAAGATCGCGGGAGCGGTATTCCTCGATCGGGGCACGGCCTGACAGCAGCGCAGCGATCGGGTCAACCGCCGATTTTTCCTCCACCACGATGCCGCCAAGATCGATCAGCAGCGCGCCATCGCGCACCTGGCCGGGGCTGGGACGGGCCGAGAGGATGCCGAACAGCGCGACGAAGAACAGCAGCATGAACATGAGGACAAGGGCGTCCTTGATCCCGACAAGGACCTTCCACACTTTGCCGACAAAGCTCATTCAATCGTCCCTTATTGTTCGCTCGGCTGCTATCTAGGCGCTGATGCTGACAACTTCCACGGGAAAGCGTTGCCGGAATGGGTTGAGCAGCGCACGCCGCTCGACTAGGGGCTTGGTTCACGATGGATGTACGCGATCACTCCCCGGCTGCGGGCCGCTTTCCGACCGGGAGGCTGGCGTTTGCGCATCGTGATCTTACCGGCATCGGCCAATTGCAGCGCCACGAAATCCTCTATCTGCTGCACGAGGCCGAACAATGGGTCGCGCTGAACCGGCAGAGCGCCAAGCATAGTGACATGCTGGCGGGCCTTACCATCATCAACGCCTTCTTTGAAAACTCCACCCGCACCCAGCTTTCATTCGAGATCGCGGGCAAGCGGCTGGGGGCGGATGTGGTCAATATGCACGCCGCCACTTCGAGCGTGAAGAAGGGCGAGACGCTGATCGACACCGCGATTACGCTCAATGCGATGCGCGCCGATGCGATTGTCATTCGCCACGGGTCTTCGGGCGCGACCGGGCTGATTGCGGACAAGGTCGATTGCCCGGTTCTGAACGCGGGCGACGGCAGCCACGAACACCCCACGCAGGCGCTGCTCGATGCGCTGACATTGCGCCATGCCTTGCGTGAGCGGGGCGATGAGGCAGAGGATTTCAACGGGCTCAAGGTCGTCATCTGCGGCGATATACTGCACAGCCGGGTGGCGCGATCGAACATCCTGTGCTTGACCGCGATGGGGGCCAACGTCCGGGTGTGCGCGCCGCCTGCGCTGATGCCCGCCGGGATCGAAGCGATGGGGGTGGAGGTATTTCATCACTTTGACGCCGCGCTCGATGGCGCAGAGGTTGTGATGATGCTGCGCCTGCAATCCGAACGGATGAGCGGGCAGTTCGTCCCCTCGGCGCGCGAATATCGACGCCTGTACGGGCTGACTGCCGCGCGATTGGCACGCGCCGCGCCCGATGCCCTGGTGATGCATCCCGGCCCGATGAACCGCGGGGTCGAGATCGATAGCGAAGTCGCTGACATGGCGGGCCGCTCGCTGATTACCCGGCAGGTGGAGATGGGGGTCGCGATCCGCATGGCGTGCCTCGATATTCTCACACGCGAAGCGCGCGGGCTTGAAGGCTGGACGGCATGAAGCAGGCACGGCCACTGACCATTACCGGCGCGCAGCTGGTGACACCCAAAGGGCTGGTGCGCGGCGCGGTCCGCTGCGCTGATGGCCTGATCGTGGCGGTTGGCGCGCAAGTTACCGCGCAGGACAATGATGAGGTGGTCGATGCGCGCGGACAACTGGTTGCGCCGGGCCTGATTGATCTGGGGGTGTTCGCGGTCGACAAGCCCGCGTTTCATTTCGGCGGGATCACCCGCGCAGCCTTGATGCCCGATCAATCGCCGTCGCTCGATCTGCCGAGCCGGGTCAATTTCATCGCCAAAAGCGGTAAGCCCGATTTGTGGGTCCACCCGCTGGCCGCGGCGACGCGCGGTCTTGAGGGGCGCGAACTGGCTGAAATTGCGCTGATGCAGGATGCGGGCGCGCGCGGGGTTGCCACCGGACGGCGCTGGATTGCGGATTCGGGAGTGATGCTGCGGCTGCTGCAATATGCAGCAATGCTCGATCTGGTGGTGGTCACCCATGCCGAGGATGGCGGCTTGACCGGAGACGCGGCCGCCACTGCGGGAGAGATTGCCACCCGGCTCGGCCTGCCAAGCGCGCCTGCCGAGGCTGAGACGCTGGCCATTGCTCGCGATATTGCGCTGGCCGAACTCGCCGGCGCGCGGCTGCATATAAGGCAAGTGACGACCGCGCGGGGCTTTGCGCTGGTCAGGGCGGCGAAGGCGCAGGGCATCGCGGTGACTTGCGGGATCACGCCAGCGCATTTCATGCTGTCCGATCTGGCGACCGCTGATTTCCGCACCTTCACACGCCTGTCGCCGCCTTTGCGCAGCGAGGCCGATCGGCAGGCGGCGCTGGCCGCGATTGCCGACGGCGTGGTTGATGTGATTGCCAGCGGCCATGATCCG
>JBGSKN010000020.1:0-3398 GCA_041741215.1 Erythrobacter sp.
GGGCATCCGCCGCGATCTGGCGACCATCGGCAGCAGCAGTGCGGGCATCCGCCGCTGCGGCGCGGGCATCGGCGCGGGCTGCGGCGCGGGCGTTTGCTTCGGCTGATACTTGCACGCCAATGCCCTTGGTTTCGACATCACGCTGCCCTTGTGCAAGCGCGCTAACGGAAGCGCCAAAATTATCCTGAACCTCTTCGGGTTCGTCCTGAGCGATCGCCGGAGCGGCCATCAATGCCAGAGCGCCCGCTCCTGCAAGATACTTGTGCATCCGATTCCTCCTTTTTTGCGATTACTTGCGATCCTGCGGCCGGCCATGAAAGAGCCGGAATTGCTCAATTTGGTGACAACATGCTTGGTTACCGGGGCGCTGAGAACCCCCCTTTCGGCCAGCCGCAAGCTTTGTGGGACGAGTGCGGAGAGCCGGGCATGCAATTTTTTGATGCAAGGTCATTTCCACGCCGGGCCGCTGATGTCGAGGCCCTGAGCGGAAAGCCGATCAAGCACGCCGTCCTCTTCGGCCAGCACCCGCAGCGGCACGACCGCGAGGGTGACGCCCGTTTCGGTCTGCGCCGCAGTGATATTGTCGACCCAGATGGTGCGCAGTTCACTGCCGAGCGTCTCGTCCGCCCACGGCCAGCATTGCCCCAGCGCCTGTTCCAGCGGGTTCGTCATCACCGCCGGAATATCATAGCGCCGCCAGTCCGCGCCGCGCATTTCAATGATATCGGGGCCGGCTTCCAGCGCATCCATCGCCGCAGTCAGGCAGGCAATATGCGCAGTCGGGGGCGCGTCGGCAAGGTTGTCCAGAATATCCTCGCCGCGCAGGGTGGCTGCGTGGGTGGTGGGGACTTTGGCCTTGTCGGCAGCCTTCCTCACCACGTCGGATGCATCATCGGCGGTGTCGCGGTTGAAGCGCAGTTCCTTCCTGAGCATCTCGAACGCGGTCATCAAAAAACTTTGCCGCGCATAATCCTCCTTGTGGGCATCGCCCAGCGCGGAAAGCCGCGCCCATTGCGCATTATCGAGATATTCGCTCGCGACGGTCTTGCCCGGCAGTTTGGTGAACTTCGATCCGCTGAACATCAGCCGCAGGATATCGCCCGGAGAGATTTTGGGCCGGGCACCAAGGATCACGCGTTGCGCCTGCCCGGTCGCATCCTTGAGGCGATCAGGCTGCCACGGCGTGGTTTTCGGGATCGCTCGGATCTCACCAACAAGGATAATGGTGCCGGTAGGCGTATCGATAGTCCACATCGGCGCGCCTGAGCGTTGCGCGGTGACGACGATGGCGTTTTCGCTGGGGGCGGGGTCTTCTTGGGCGAATGCGGCGGTGGGGATCAGCGCGGCAAGAAAGGCGGACGCGATGATTGTTGCGCGTGTCGTCATGATCCTGCGCCTAATTGCGCCATGATGAACCCTGCGTGGATGCATGGGAGTCAAGAGCGCCAAAGTTTCGCCATCCGCCGCCATGCCAGTTTCGGCCCCCATTCCAGCGCCATGCTCAGCGCGCTACGCTTGTGTGATTGCGCCTCGAACCGATACCATGGCGGCTTGGCGTCGTGGAAGATTTCGCGCGTGATGGCCAGGCCCTCGCAGGGTAGCAGCCCGGCAGAAATCGCCAGTTCCGGCCCATCTTTCGGGCGGTGAAAAATGTGCGTGCCGCAGCGGGTGCAGAACCCGCGTTCGGCAAAGTCAGACGAGCTGAACACAGCCAGCGTCTCGCCGCTGATCGTGCAGCCGGGGGCTTGCACCGCCATCCACGGGCCGGACGTCCACCTTCGGCACATCGCGCAGTGGCAAACGCCGACGGTATCCGGCAGACTGGAGAAATGGACCGCGACCCCGCCGCACAAACAGCGCATGACCGGACCGGTTTGTTCCATCACGGCACCAGCACCGTATCCTTCGGCTTATCCGCCAGTTCGGGATAATCCAGCGTGTAGTGCAGCCCCCGGCTCTCCTTGCGGTTGAGCGCGCTTTTCACGATCAGTTCCGCCGATTGCAGCAGGTTGCGCAGTTCAATAAGGTCGGTCGTGACGCGAAACGATCCGTAATATTCGTCCACCTCGCGGCGCAGCAGGGCGATGCGGTGGGCGGCGCGTTCCAGCCGCTTGGTCGTCCGCACGATGCCGACATAGTTCCACATGAAGCGGCGGATTTCGGTCCAGTTCTGCTTGATGACGACTTCCTCGTCCGAATCGGTGACGCGGCTTTCGTCCCACGGCAGGATCGCGGGCGGGGCTTCGAGGCTGTCCCAGCGCGCCAGAATGTCAGACGCCGCCGCCTCGCCAAACACGAAGCATTCGAGCAGGGAGTTCGACGCCAGCCGGTTCGCGCCGTGCAGCCCGCTTTCGGTGCATTCCCCCGCCGCCCACATCCCCGGCAAATCGGTGCGCGCGGCCAGATCCACCACAACCCCGCCGCAGGTATAATGCTGCGCCGGGACGACCGGGATTGGCCCCTTGGTCATGTCGATGCCGATGGTCAGCAGCTTTTCATGGATCGTCGGGAAGTGACCGCGCACGAAATCGGTGGGCTGATGGCTGATATCGAGATGCACGTAATCGAGGCCGAAGCGTTTGATCTGATCGTCAATCGCGCGGGCGACCACATCGCGCGGGGCGAGCTCCATGCGTTCGGGATCGTAATCGACCATGAATCGGCGGCCGGTTTCAGGGTGGAGCAGGTGTCCGCCCTCGCCGCGCACCGCCTCGGTGATAAGGAAGTTCTTGATTTCAAGGCTGTAAAGGCAGGTCGGGTGAAACTGCATCATCTCCATGTTGGAAACCCGCGCGCCCGCGCGCCATGCCATCGCGATCCCGTCCCCGGTCGCGCCGCGCGGGGCGGTGGAGAATTGATAGACCCTGCCCGCACCCCCGCTCGCCAGCACAGTGGCGCGCGCGACATGGCGTTCGACCCGCCCTGTTTCCTCGTTGAGCGCATAGACCCCCCACACCCGCCCGGCAGCCGAAAACTGTTCGCGGTGGCGATCGGTGATCAGGTCGATGCAGGTGCGGCCCGGCAGCAGCGTGATGTTGGGATTGGCGTTTGCCGCCGCAAGCAGGGCAGACTGCACCGCCCAGCCGGTTGCATCGTCGACATGCACGATCCGGCGGTGCGAATGGCCGCCTTCGCGCGTCAGGTGGAGCGAATCCGCATCGCGGTTGAACGGCACGCCGAGTTCGCACAAGCGGTCGATCGAACGCGGCGCGCGCTCGATCACGAATTCGACCGTCTCGCGGTCATTCAGCCCCGCGCCCGCCACCATCGTATCGCGCACGTGGTTTTCAAACGTGTCGCCGGTATCGAGCACGGCGGCGATCCCGCCCTGCGCCCAGGCGGTCGATCCGCCTGTCAGCGTGCCCTTGGCCAGCACCAGCACGCGGCGCGTTTCCGCC
>JBGSKN010000021.1:0-5284 GCA_041741215.1 Erythrobacter sp.
CCGCCGCCGCCCGGCCCACCAAAGCCGCCCGCTGGCGCTCCGATGCTGCCATTGGTCGACAGGGTGAACTGCAACCGGTTGGCGCGGGTTTCGGCAAAGCTGACCGAACGCCGGTCAACCGCGATCAGCCGTCCATCGGTATCGCGCGTCACGCGGCCGGGAAAGGCCGCTTCGATTTCGGACGTGACCTGCGGAAACGCGCTGACGACATTGTCCGAACGGTTGCGGACATATTCGACGGTTACGCGGGTGCTGTCCCAGAACGGCAACTGCCAATTGGCAGCGAATTTCCAGTCGCGCTGGGTTTCAGCCGGAAGCGCGGGGTTGCCGCCGGTGGTGACATCGGCCAGCACCGTCTCACCGCGCGAGAAATCGAACACCGGCACGTTGAAGTTGACGATGCCGGGATTGCCCAGCGCGCCAAGGCTGGGCGCAACTTCACGCCAGATATAGGTCGCAGACAGCGCCAGCCCGCCGAACGGCTCCCAGTTCAGCCCCGCGTTCCAATCACCGAGCACGCCGAAATCGCTGAGATCCTCGACCCCGACCTGCAGGTTGAGCGTGAAGCTGCCCAGCGCATCGGCAACACCTGCGCGGCGGCTGGTTATTGGCACCACCAGATTGGCACCGGTCGACAACTGACGGCGGGTTAGCGTGACATCCTGCAAGCTGCGCGTGTCAGCGCTTTCAATCCGTTGCCAATCCAGCCCGAAATCAAAGGTGGCCAGAACATCGCCTGCCGGAAGTTCGCCCAGCGGGCCTTCGAGCGTGGTCAGCGACCGGCCATTGATGTTGCGGCTGCGCGCGGTGTCGAACCCGGCACTGGCATTGGTGGGTAAGGCGCCGTCAAGCGCCAGCGTCCCCGCCAGCGCGGCAGCCCGCAGCGCGGCGGTATCGAAGCGCTTGTCGATTTCGGTCTCGGTCTCCGCCAGGGAGGCATCGAAAGTGCTGGTCAGGCGAAAGGAATTGACCGTTTTGGTCACCGAACCCGCAGTGGAAAAAGTATCGGTCGATGACCGCCGCGCCAGCGGGCTGTCCGCGCCGAACGTGCGCACGATCCCCGCCGCCGCCGGATCATCGGTCAGCACCACTGTGTTGAGCCCGTCAAGGCTGCGGCTTTCATTGCGTTCGTAATTGATGTTCGCGCTCAGCGATGTGCCGCTGTCGATGACCGCCTTGGCCCATGACAGGTTGGCTTCAAGACCGAAGGAATCGGCAACAAGGCTGCGGAAACGCGCCTGATCCGGGTCGGCTGCGATTGCCGAAACCGAACTTGGGGTCTGGATGATGTCGCGCGCCGCCTCGGTGAGAAGCGAGGAATCCTGCACTTCGATATTGGCGTTGATCCGCCCGCCATCGGCAATCTTGAGCAGCCCGAACTGCTGTTCGTTGCGGGTGAAACCCCCGCGCGACGGCGATTCCAGTTCAAAATCGACCTGGCGATTGGAGAAATTGTCCTTGAGGATCAGGTTGATCACGCGGCGATCGGGCGGAAAGCCGAACCTTTGCGCGACTTCTTCGGGAAACACCTCAACCCTGGCGAGCGCTTCGGGGGGATAATTGGCAAATTCGCGGAACGATCCGATGCGGATGCCGTTGACCAGGATCACCGGCTGCCCGCCGCCCCCGCGCCCGCGCGCCGATCCGGTCTGCGCGCTGATCTGGGCGACAAGATCCGTGATCGATGTCACGCCTTCGGCTGCAATCGCTTGCTCGTCGAGTTGCAGCAACGGGGCCTGCTCTACCACCAGCTGCCCTTTCAGCCGCTGCCCGCTGACGACAATCTCGCTCGTTGATACGGCATTGCCGGTCGCGCTTACGAGCTCGTCATCATCGGCCTGCGCAACAACGGCAGGTTGCGGCTGGGCAGCGGCGGTGGTGTTCGCCAGCAGCGGCATCGCCGCAGCAATACTGGCCGCACCCGTGCCAGCGCGAAGCAAAGCGCGAGAAAGCGGGGAGAGGTTCATTATGTCCCTTTTGCGTCAATGGTTTTGGCGAATTGCCCGGCCGGGCGCTTCGACGTGCTGCTTTGATACGATTCCAGCCTGTTCGCGGATGCGTTGCCCTGCATGAACAAACCTGTGCCGCCCCTTAACGCAGGAGCCTTCCCTTTTGGTTCGCGCATCGCTAAAGCGCAGCTCCGCATCGACAGGCGTATTGTGCGCCGCAAAAGAAACTAAGGAATTACATGGCCAAGGAAGAACTCCTCGAAATGCGCGGGCGCGTGGTTGAATTGCTGCCCAATGCGATGTTCCGGGTGGAGCTTGAAAACGGCCATGAAGTGCTTGGCCATACCGCGGGCAAGATGCGCAAGAACCGCATCCGCGTGCTGGTCGGTGACGAAGTGCTGTGCGAGCTGACCCCGTATGACCTGACCAAGGCACGGATCACCTATCGCTTCATGCCGGGGCGCGGCGGTCCCGGCCCGCAATAATTGCGCGCGGCCCTGATGGGCACGCCTCACCTCACCCTGGCATCGGCCTCCCCGCGTCGGCGCGAATTGCTCGGCCGGCTTGGGATTGCGCCCGATGCCATTGTTCCGGCCGAGATCGACGAAAACCCGCTGCCGCGCGAACTGCCGCGTGCTTATGCCTTGCGCATGGGGCGCGAAAAGGCGTTAGCAGTTTCTGGGGCAGTTACCGCGCCCGGCTTTGTGCTGGCGGGCGATACCGTGGTCGCGGTCGGACGGCGGATCCTGCCCAAGGCTGAAACCGAAGCCGAAGCACGCGCCTGCCTCGAATTGATGAGCGGTCGGCGCCATCAGGTGCTGTCCTGCGTGGTGCTGCGCGCAAGCGATGGCAGCCTGCGCGAGCGGCTTTCGGAGACCACGGTGCATTTCAAGCGGCTCTCGCACGAGGAAATTGCTGCCTATCTCGCCAGCGACGAATGGCGGGGCAAGGCGGGCGGCTATGCCATTCAGGGCGCGGCCGAGGGGCTGATAGAATGGATCAGAGGCAGCCATTCAGGCGTGATGGGCCTGCCCCTGCATGAAACGCGCGCCCTGCTGAAAGCGGCGGGGTTTGCGATTGGCTGAGGCTGAACCCCTGTGGCTGGTCGAACAAGGGATCGGCGAAGAACGCGCTGTCCTTGTTGAACGCGGCACCATCGCCGCCGCCCGGCTGCACTGGCCGGGCAACCTGACCCTTGGTCAGGTCGAAGACGCGGTGGTCGAGGAAATCAATCAGCACGGGATCTGGCGGCGGTTCGGGATTGCCCGGTTCGCCAATGGCGAGCGGGCCTATGCTTCGCGAATGCCCCGCGAAGTGACCGAGGGGGCCACCGCCCGGCTCGAAATCACGCGCGAATCGCTGACCGAACGCGGCCGCCTCAAGATTGCTCAGGCGACCAGCACCGAGCGTCCCTTGCGCCCCGCCCCCAGCCTGGCCGAGCAATTGCGCAATGAAGGCCATGCTCCCCGGATTGTCGACCGCTTCCCTGACGAAGCGGACTGGTCCGAACTGTTTCTCGAAGCCTGGAATGGCGAGGTTGATTTTGCCGGCGGCGGACTGATTTTTTCGGATACGCCCGCGATGACCCTGATCGATGTCGATCTGCGCAATCCGATTGAGGCGCTCTATTACAACGGCCTGCCGGTGCTGGCACGGGCGCTCAGACGGCTCAACATCACGGGCAATATCGGGATTGATTTTCCCACGCTCGACAAGTCGGACCGCAAGGTTATCGACGACAAGCTTGGCGAACTGCTCGGTGACTGGCCGCACGAACGGACATCGATGAACGGGTTCGGCTTTGTCCAGCTTGTGGCCCGGATGGGGCAACCCTCGATGCTGCAACGCATTGGCAGGCACCGGGTGGGGGCGGCCGCGCGTTTCGCACTGCGGCTGGCCGAAAGGGTGGAAGGGCCCGGCGTGACGCTGCTGAGGGTTCACCCCGCGCTCCAGGCCCGGTTCAGGCCCGAATGGCTCGACCAGCTCGCTCGCCGCACGGGGCGCGAAGTGCGGATCGACACCGATCCCGGCCTTGCGCTCGAAGCGCCCAGCGCCCAAATCATCGCAGCATGACCGCAAAGACAAAAACCTGCCCGATCTGCCGCAAACCGCGGAACCACGCGCACGGGTTGCAAGGCGGCAGCGCCCAGGAAAATCCGTTTCATCCGTTCTGTTCGCAGCGCTGCAAGGATCGCGATCTGGCGCGCTGGTTCTCTGATTCCTACGCCGTCGCCGGCCCGCCCGCCGACCCCGAAGCGGTTGCGTCCAACGACTGGCGCGAACAGGATTGATGCGGGGGGATAATCCCGCAGGCTGGGAAGAAATCCCTCTTGCCAAGCCAGCCTGCCTTCTTCATAGGGCCGCTCTCATTTGCTCGCCGGATAAGCAATGCTTGCAAAACCCGTCGCCGCAGCGAATGCCCGGGTAGCTCAGGGGTAGAGCAGCGGATTGAAAATCCGCGTGTCGGTGGTTCAAATCCGCCCCCGGGCACCATTCGCTGGCTGCAAGAGCCGAGCTGGGAGTTCCATTATCATGTCCCGCCGCACCAAAATATACGAAGGCAAGGCCAAAATCCTTTACGAAGGGCCGGAACCGGGCACGCTGATCCAGTATTTCAAGGATGATGCGACCGCCTTCAATGCCGAGAAAAAAGGCACGATCAACGGCAAGGGCGTGATCAACAACCGCATCAGCGAGCATGTGTTCACGCGGCTCGCGCATATCGGCATCCCCACGCACTTCATCCGCCGCCTCAACATGCGCGAACAGCTGATCCGGCAGGTCGATATCATCCCGATCGAAGTGGTGGTGCGCAATGTCGCGGCGGGGTCGATCTGCAAACGGCTCGGGATCGAAGAAGGCGAACCGCTGCCCCACACGCTGATCGAATATTATTACAAGGACGATGCGCTTGGCGATCCGCTGATTGCCGAAGAACACATCGCCTGCTTCAACTGGGCCAGCATCGAGGAAATGCACGACATTTCGTCGATGGCGATCCGCGTCAATGATTTCATGTGCGGGATGTTTGCCGCGATCGACATCCGTCTGGTCGATTTCAAGCTGGAATTCGGGCGGCTTTATGATGGCGATTACAGCCGCGTCATTCTGGCGGATGAAATCAGCCCCGATGGCTGCCGCTTGTGGGATATGGCGACCGGCGAGAAACTCGACAAGGATCGCTTCCGCCGCGACCTTGGCGGCGAGGAGGAGGCGTACCGCGAAGTCGCGCGCCGGCTCGGCCTGCTGAGCGGCGAAGATACCGGCCCGGGCGAGGTGTTCGACCTGTCCCACGCCCGCTCACGCCTGCGTGGGCCCCCACCACTCAAGAAGTA
>JBGSKN010000022.1:0-4289 GCA_041741215.1 Erythrobacter sp.
TTTTCCTTATGACCCGCGTCGCCCAATTGCGTGCGGGGCCTCATGTGCCGGGGAAAAGACCGTCCCGGTCCGGTGCAGGGCGCTTTGGCCCCAAGGCGGGCAGACCGAATGTCTGCATGCCCCATATGCAAAAAAGGCGGCTCTTCGAGCCGCCTTTTCGCAAAACTCTTACTTACGCAGGCCCAGCTTCTGGATCAGCGCATTGTAGCGCTCAACGTCCTTTTTCTTAAGGTACGCGAGCAGCGTGCGGCGCTTGTTGACCATCATGAGAAGGCCGCGGCGCGAATGGTTATCCTTGTGGTGGCCCTTGAAGTGTTCGGTGAGGTTGCGGATCCGCTGCGTGAGGATTGCGACCTGAACTTCGGGGCTACCCGTATCATTGGGATCACGGGCGTTGTCAGCAATGATTTCTTGTTTTGCTTCGGCGGTCACCGACATAGTATTTCTCTCTTACTCAGCGACATCGGGAAGGTTGAAACCCCTGACGACCGTGGCCGTTCCATCCGTTATTTCCATCAGCGCGACCGGGACTGCGCCCAGTTTCGCCAGATAAAGCCCGGATGATTGGGGCATGTCAGACAGAACCCGGCCCTGACGGACCGCCTGCGCGCTTGTCTGATCGAGGTGAAGGGCCGGGATGTCGTCCAGCCCTGCCTCCAGCGGCAAGATAAGGTCTTCTAGAGCGCCGCACTTAGCGGCCAACTCCAGTTTGTCCAGCGAAATCGCCTGGGATTGGGTGAACGGCCCGGCCTTTATACGGCGCAAGTGGGTCACATGGCCGCAGGTGCCGAGCGCACGGGCGATATCGCGCGCGAGGCTGCGGATATAGGTGCCTTTGGAAACATGAGCGATCAGGGTGCATTCTTCCAACTCACCGTCACCCCGGCGCAGGTCGGGATGACGAATGTCGAGATCGTAAATCGTCACGCTACGCGCCTTGAGTTCCACCACCTCCCCCGCTCTCGCGCGGTCATAGGCGCGCTGCCCATCGACCTTGAGCGCGGAATAGGCAGGCGGCACCTGCTCGATGGGGCCGGTGAAGCGCGCCAGCATCGCCTCCACCTCGGGCAATGTGGGCCGCACATCGCTGGACGCCACAACCTCGCCTTCGGTGTCCAGCGTCGATGTCTCCGCGCCGAACTGCACGGTAAATTCGTAAATCTTGCTTGCATCAAGCATCCGCCCGGCAAGCTTGGTCGCCTCGCCCAGCGCGATCGGCAGCACGCCTTCTGCCAGCGGATCGAGCGTGCCGCCATGCCCCACCTTGGTCTTGGCATAGCCGCCCTGGCGCAGCGCGCGCTTGACCGCGCTTACGCCTTGGGTGCTGCCCATTCCGCGCGGCTTGTCGATGATCAGCCAGCCGGACAGCGGCACAGGTTTAGCGGCGTCGTTCACCTTGCCCCCTTAAACGCACCGCGCAACAATCACGCAATCAACGCCGCAATCGCATCGGCCAGGCCCAGATATAGCCCCATCGCCGCGTTGACCGGCGGCATCAGCACCTGGCTAAGCCAGCTTGTCCCGAACACCCAGCTTGCCGCGATCAGGGTGAGCAGAAGCGCCATGCCAATGGACTGCAATTTTTCCCATCCCGCCTGCAACCGCGCAGGCAGCAATCCGCCGACAATATGCGATCCATCAAATGGCGGGATCGGCAGCAGGTTGAACAGGCCAAGGAAGAGGTTGATGAGGATGAAGTAAAACAGGCCTGTGGCTACCCACTGCGCCTCGCCCAGCGGGTTGACCAGCAGCGCCGCGCCGCCTTGCGTGTCGCCGCCGATCCCAAGACCCGATGGCATCGCCAGCCCCAGCAGCACCGCGCCCACAAGCGCGAGCACGAAATTGCTCGTCGGCCCGGCGGCGGCCACCGCCATCATTCCGAACCGCGGATTGCCAAGCCGCCATTTGTTGACCGGCACCGGCTTGGCCCAGCCAAACACCGGCCCGCCCAGCAGCGCCAGCGCGCCGGGCACCAGCAGCGTGCCGACCGGATCGATGTGCCTGATCGGATTAAGCGTCAGCCGTCCGCGATCCGAAGCGGTGGTGTCGCCCAGCAATTTGGCGGCATAGCCATGCGCGACCTCGTGGAACACGATCGCGATGACAAGCGCCGGGATCAGAACCAGCGCAAGGGAGAGGGTTTGGGTCATCGCAGCAGCATGTAATGCCCGGCCCGGCGAAAGCCAGAGGCGCGGGGCACAATCATCCCGCCAAAGCTTTGGAAAAATGCTTGCGGCACAGCGCAACATAGCGGTCATTGCCGCCGATTTCGGTCTGCGCGCCCGCTTTCACCGCCGCACCGCTGGCATCAACCCGCAGGTTCATCGTCGCCTTGCGCCCGCAATGGCACACCGCTTTCAGCTCCACCAGCGCATCGGCAATCCCCAGCAGCACCGCCGAACCGGGGAACAATTCGCCCTGAAAATCGGTGCGCAGGCCATAACACAGCACCGGCACCCCGGCCTCATCCGCCAGCCGCGCAAGCTGCCAAACCTGCGGCGGGGTGAGGAACTGCGCTTCGTCCACCAGCACGCAGTCCAGCGGCGCGGTGGCATGGACGGCGGCCACCTCTGCCTGCAGATCAGTGTCCGGGTGGAACCGGTGCGCTTCGCTTTCCAGCCCGATACGGCTGCGCACCATCCCGGCAGAGCGGCTATCAAGCGCGGCGGTCCACAACATCGTGCGCATCCCGCGTTCACGGTAATTGAAATCCGCCTGCAACAGGTGCGACGATTTCCCCGCGTTCATGCTGGCATAGTAGAAATAAAGCTTGGCCATCGCGCCAGCCTAGCCATTTGGCGGCGGCGCGGCGAGATGGGCTTGGACGTTTTGCCCGGTTGCAGCGTATAAGGGGCGCAATGACCAGGTTTGCCGCCCTTATCCGGACCACCCTGCTGCCCTTGATGGCACTGTTTGCGCTTGCCAATATCGGCGCGCCGCAGCGTTACACGCTTGATGCCAGCGCCAGCAATGTATCGGCCAAGGTGCCGTTTTTCGGCCTCGCCAGCAAAACCGCGCGTTTTCCGCAAATGCAAGGTGCGGTCACGATTGTTCCCGGCGCGCCCGAACGTGCTGTAATTGACGTGACGTTTGATGCCACCGCGATTGAAGCGCCCGATGACCTGACGTTAAGCCGCCTGCGCGGTGAGAAGTTCTTCTGGGTCGAAAAATACCCGACCGTGCACTTCGTCGGCCGTTCGTTGAAGCTGACCAGCCCGACGCGCGGCACCGTGGAAGGCGAATTGACCGCGCGCGGAGTGACCAAGCCGCAAACGCTAACCGTCACCTTCGATGCCGACCCACTGACGCAGGTGGGCCAGCCGGTCAGCTTCACCGGCACCACCACGATTGACCGGCGGCAATATGGAATGAAAAGCTATCAGCTGATCGTCGGCAACAAGGTCGATATTACCTTGAAGGCGCGAATGGTGCCGCGCTGAGGCCCCCGCCTGCGCGGGGACTCACTCTTCTTCTTCGGAATCGTCGCCCAGGTCTCTGGCGACCTTGGGATCGCGCAGCAGGGCTTCGATCCGGTCAGCCTCGGCAAAGCTTTCATCCTTGCGGAAACGCAGCTTTGGCGCGAATTTGAGGCCAAGTCGCTTGGCCACTTCGCGTTGCAGGAAAGCGGTGTTCTGACGCAGTGCCGTCACCACCTCATCCTCGCCCGCGCCCAGCAGCGGCTTGATATAGGCGGTGGCGTGGCGCAGGTCAGGGGTCATTCGCACCTCGGTCACCGAGATATTCGCGGCGCTCACCACATCATCATGCACCTCGCCGCGCGCGAGCAGTTCGGACAGGATATGCCGCACCCGCTCGCCGACCTTGAGCAGGCGAACCGACTGCTGTTCGGGGGTGAAGGGGGCTTTGGCCATGCTCACTCCATTCCCGTAGTGGTTGGCGTCGGGCGCGGGGTCGGCAGCGCGGTCGAGGTGGAACGGGCGTAGATCGTGCCATCCTCTGCCAGCAATTCGCCTTCGAGGAACACCACCCGCCGACCGGCCTTGACCACCCGGCCCTTGCCGATAACCGTCGCGCCTTCGGGTATCAGCCGGATCAGCGACATCGCAATGTCGAGATTGAGCGGCGCCATCTCGCCCCCGGTCGCCGCGACGAAGGCATAGCCCATCACATCATCCAGATAGCCCGCGACCAAGCCCCCCTGCACGCCGCCGCGCCAGGTGGTCATTGCGCGCTTCACGGTAAAGCGCATGGTCGCGGTCCGGGTGGCTTCGTCCCAGCCGACAAACTCCGAACCGAGCAGCGCCGTATGCGGCGACTGCCCGGAATCG
>JBGSKN010000023.1:0-2173 GCA_041741215.1 Erythrobacter sp.
GGTGGAGTAGTTGCCTTCGTAAGGGTAGTAGCTGCCGCGATCGAGTTCGAGGATCCATTCGACCACGTTATCAAGGAAATAGCGGTCGTGGGTGATCATCAGCACCGCGCCGGCATATTCCTTGAGGTGGTTTTCCAGCCATTGCACGCTTTCGGCGTCCAAGTGGTTGGTGGGCTCGTCCAGCAGCAGGATCGAAGGCTTCTGGATCAGCAGCCGGGTCAGCGCCACGCGCCGCTTTTCCCCGCCCGACAGATCCTTCACCGACCAATCGCCCGGCGGGCAGCGCAGGGCTTCCATCGCCACTTCGAGCTGGTTGTCGAGCGTCCAGCCATCGACCGCGTCGATCTTGTCCTGCAACTCGCCCATTTCGGCGCCGAGTGTTTCAAAATCGGCGTCAGGTTCGCACATCAGCGCGCTGATTTCGTTGAAGCGGTCGACCATGTCGGCAACGCCGCGCGCGCCGTCCTTGACGTTTTCGAGCACGCTCTTGCTGCTATCCAGCTCAGGCTCCTGCTCCAGATAGCCGACAGTGATGTTCTCACCCGGCCATGCTTCGCCGGTGAAATCGGTGTCGATCCCGGCCATGATCTTGATCAGGGTCGATTTGCCCGCGCCGTTGGGGCCGACAATGCCGATTTTTGCGCCCTGATAGAATTGCAGCGAGATGTTCGAGAGCACCGGCTTCTGGGCACCGGGGAAGGTTTTGGTCATGTCCTTCATGACAAAGGCATATTGCGCGGCCATTGGGTCAGTCCTTCGAGGATCGGAAAATCGGGGATGAAACTTTGGTTGCGCAGATAGGGAAGGGCAGGGGCAAGGGCAAGCTGGACTTGGCGGGGACATGATCTTATGCGGCCGTGCATGAGTGGTGACATTGATGTCCTCAAGGATCCGAACGAGCACACGCTGCTCGAAGATGCCTATGCCCTGTTCACCGGCTGCACCATGACCGCGCTGGGGCTGGTGTTGATGAAGACGGGCGGGATCACCACTGCGGGCATGGCCGGGATTGCGCTGCTGCTGTCGTATCATGTGCCGCTGGGCGTGGGTGCGCTGTTCTTCCTTCTCAACCTGCCGTTCCTGGCGCTGGGGATCGGGGTGTTGGGCCGGGCATTTCTCGTCAAGACGGTGATCGCGCTGGCGCTGATCTTTGCGCTGGCTTCGCTGGCGAGCGCGGCGCTGCGCATCGAATATGCGCACCCGGCATTTGCCGCATTGGCGGGTGGCACCTGCAGCGGGGTTGGGATCCTGATGCTGATCCGCCACAATACCGGCGTGGGCGGGGTTAATATCATGGCACTGTGGGCGCAGAAGGCGCGCGGCTGGAATGTCGGGCGGCTGCACATCGTGCTTGACGGGCTGATCCTGCTGGCCGCGGGGCTCACGCTTTCGCCGCAGAGCTTCGGGTGGTCGGTGCTGAGTATGCTGGCGGTCAATCTGGTGCTGGTCGCCTATCACAGGCCGGGGCGCTATCTGGGTCATTGAGCCGCGTGTTTCAATGCCGCTGGACAAGCGCCGCACTGAACGATAGCGACCGGCTCCCATGACAAAACCCATAATCGCGCTGCTCGCCCTTTCGCTCGCTTCACCCGCATTCGCCGCGCCGCCTCCGACGCTTGAATCGCAGGCCGACCTGGCATCGACAGATGACACGCTGGCCTGGGATTTCGTCGAGGGCATCACCACCGAAGTCGGCCCGCGGCAGGCTGGCACCGAGGCTGAGGCGCGCGCGCGCGCATGGGCGATGCAATGGCTTATGGCCAAAGGCTTTGCCAATGTCGCGGACGAACCCTTCATGATGGACACCTGGGTGCCCGGCGACGTCGCCCGTGCCCGCGTGACTGCGCCGTTTGCGCAGGATCTGGTCGTCCTGCCGCTCGGCAACAGCGCCGCAACGCCGGTGGGCGGGATCGAGGCTGAGGCGGTATTCTTCCGCACGGTCGATGATCTGCGCGCTGCTCCCGAAGGCAGCCTGAAAGGCAAGATCGCCTATATCAGCCACCAGATGCGCCCCGCGCAGGACGGTTCGCATTATGGCTTTGCCGGGCCTGCACGTTGGGTTGGCGCAGGGATCGCGGCAAGCAAGGGCGCGATTGCCACCGTCATCAAGTCGGTCGGCACCGATTACCACCGCAACCCGCACACCGGCGGCACCAGCTTTCCTGAAGGTGTG
>JBGSKN010000024.1:0-3903 GCA_041741215.1 Erythrobacter sp.
TCTGCGCGCGGTGCTGGGAACGGCGCTGATCGCGCTGGCCGCGCCGCTGTCCACACCACTGGCCGCGCAGGAGCCGCCATCGACCGAGGCCGCTGCACCAGCCGCGCAGCAGATCGATTTCGAGGCGACCGAGCTTGCCTACGACAACGAGGCCGACATCGTCATCGCGCGCGGCAATGTGATCCTGCGGTCCGAAGACCGGTCAGTGCGCGCCGATGAAGTCACCTGGGATCGCCGCAGCGGCCAGATCATCGCCACCGGCAATATCCGTCTGGTGGACGAAATGGGCAACCAGCTGTTCACCGATCAGGTCGAACTGACCGAACAATTCGATACCGGCGCCATGTCCGAACTGCTTATCGCCCTGCGCGCCGGCGGCAGGCTGGCCGCGCGGTCAGCCGATCGGGGCGAGGACGGGGTGGCGATTTTCACCGACGCTGCCTACACCGCCTGCCCTGTCATCGACCCGCAAGGCTGCGCGCAAAACCCCAGTTGGCGCGTCACCGCCGACCGGGTGATCTACGACCAGAATCAGAACACCGTGCGGTTCAAGGGCGCGGTGCTCGAACTGTTCGGTGCCCGCATCCTGCCGATGCCGGGCCTTTCTCTGCGCACCGATGGCAAATCCACGTCGGGCTTTCTGATCCCCGATGTGCGCATCTCGCAGGTCAACGGGCTGGAACTCAGCAGCGAATATTACTGGCGGGTGGCCGACAATGCCGATCTGACGCTGGGCGCATATGTGTTTTCCAACGTCGCCCCGATGGTCAGCGCCAAGTGGCGTCACCTCACCGAAAAGGGTGCCTACCAGATCACCGGCTTTGCCACATCCAGCGACCGGCTGACCGATCTGACCGGTGCCCCCAGCGTGGAGCGTGATCCGCGCGGCTATATCGAAGGCAATGGCCGCTTCCAGCTCTCGCCCGACTGGACGATGTCCGGTTCGTTCCGGCTGGCGAGTGATCGCACCTTTTTGCGGCGCTATGATATCAGCCGCGATGACCGGCTGCGTTCGACCGTCGACCTCGAACGGATTACCGATCTGTCCTATCTGTCGATCGCCGGCTGGGCGACACAGACGCTGCGCATCAATGCGCTGCAGGGGCAGATACCGGTGGCGCTGCCGGCGATCGATTACCGCCAGAAACTCGCCAATCCGGTGCTCGGCGGCGATCTGCAATTCCAGGCCAACAGCGTCGCGTTGCTGCGCGATGATGGGCAGGATACGCAGCGCGCCTTTGCCGGGGCGCAGTGGAACCTGCGGCGGCTGACCGGCATGGGCCAGGTGGTCACGCTGACCGGGCTGGTGCGCGGCGATGTGTTTCACACCAGCAATACCGAAGCGACCACCACGATCAGCTATCGCGGCAATGATGGCTGGACCGCGCGCACCGTGGCCACCGCCGCGCTCGATATCGAATGGCCGTTCGTGGGCGAGGCGTTTGGCGGTTCGCAGGTGTTCAAGCCGCGCCTGCAATTCGTCGCCAGCCCCAATATCCGCAACCTCGCCGTGCCCAACGAAGATTCGCGCGCGATTGATCTTGAGGATTCAAACCTGTTCGCGCTCAACCGCTTCCCCGGCTATGATCGGGTCGAAGATGGCGCGCGGATGACCTGGGGGGCCGATTGGGAACTGCAGCGCCCCGGCTGGCGGATCAAATCGACCATAGGCCAATCATTCCGGATCGAAGCGCCTTCGGATGATCTGTTCGCCCAGGGCACGGGCCTGTCCGACCGGGTATCGGATTTTGTCGGCCGCACCGAAGTGCGGTTCCGTAACCTTGTCGCCTTCACGCACCGGTTCCGGCTCGACAAGGACAATCTCGCCGTTCGCCGCAACGAAATCGACGCGGCGATCGGTTCGCGCCACACCTATGTCGAATTCGGCTACCTGCAGTTGAACCGCAACATCCAGTCGGTCGAAGACCTGCGCGACCGCGAGGAATTGCGCGCGGCAGCGCGGGTCGCGATTGACCGCAGATGGTCGGTTTTCGGATCGGGGGTATTCAATCTGACCGATGCCGAAGACGATCCGATCTTCATGCCCGACGGGTTCGAACCGATCCGCACCCGGCTCGGCGTCGCCTATCAGGATGATACGATGGAATTCGGCGCAACCTGGCGGCGCGATTTCGTCGGTTCGGGCGATGCGACACGCGGCAGCACGTTCCAATTCTTCTTTGCCTTGCGCAATCTCGGGTTCCGTTAGCCCGGATCAATTGGCAGCGCGGATAAATCAGGTTAAAGGGCACCCCAAGGGGTAACGGGCCGTGTTACCCTGGATGGAAAAGCACTCATCTGTCATTCAGCAGATGGGGCCTAACGGCACCCTGTGCGCAAGGGCTTGCGCAGGATTTTCGACCACAAGGCGGGATTGATCGAGTGAGTGTGAAGCTGTTTTCCAAGACCCTGTCGGGCAGAACCGCAGCCACGATGCTGGCAGTGGGCCTTGCCGGGCTGGCTGTGGTGCCGGTCGCTGCTCCGGCGCAGACCGTCGCCGTGCCGACCGCCGATAATCCGTTTGGCCTGCCCGAAGATATCACCCTGTTCGGCAAGGCTGACCCCGACCGGCGCACGGCAACGGCGGTGGTCAATGGATTTGTCATCACCGGCACCGATATTGATCAGCGCGTCGCGCTTGTCACCTCGGCGTCCGAGGCCCCGATCGAGGGCGAGGAATTGTTGCGGCTGCGGGTGCAGGTGCTGCGCAACCTGATCGACGAAACGCTGAAGATCCAGGCCGCTGCGGCCGCCGACATGGCGGTGGGACGCGACGAGGTGGAACAGACCTATCAACAGCTCGCCGGGCAGAATTTCGCCAGCGAGCCAAAGAAGATGGACGAATATCTGATCTCCGTCGGCTCCTCGCCAGCATCGCTCAAACGCCAGATCGAAGGCGAAGTGGCGTGGGAAAACCTGGTGCGGCGCAACATCATGCCGTTCGTCAATGTCTCGGCCGATGAAGTCAACGACGTACTCAAGCGGCTGAACGAAGCCAAGGGCACCGATGAATACCGGCTTGGCGAAATCTTTCTTTCCTCGACGGCGGAAAACCGCCCTGCGGTGCTGAACAGCGCGCAGCAGATCATGGAACAATTGCAGGCTGGCGGCAGTTTTGTCGCCTATGCGCGGCAATTTTCCGAAGCGACCACGGCGGTTGTCGGCGGCGATCTGGGTTGGGTAAGGCTTGGCCAATTGCCGCCGCAACTGGGTGCCGCAGCGCGCACGATGGTTCCGGGACAATTGCAGGGCCCGATCGAGATTCCCGGCGGTTTCTCCATTCTTTACCTGATCAACAAACGCCAGGTGCTGATGGCCGATCCCAACGAGGCGGTGCTCAGCCTCAAACAGATCTCGATCAGTTTTGCCCCCGATGTGACGCAGGATCAGGCCGAAGCGCGGGTTACGCAATTTGGTGCCTATATCGAAGGTCTGCGCGGTTGCGGCGATGTCGAAGCGGGCGCTGCGGCAGTCGGGGCCGATGTCGTCTCGAACGAACAGATCAAGGCGGCCACGCTGCCCGAACAGCTGCGTGCGATCATCCTCAACCTCCAGATCGGTCAGGCGACCCCGCTGTTTGGCGGAATCCAGGAAGGCGTGCGGGTGCTGATGGTGTGCGGGCGCGATGATCCCAAGGATGCCGGCGCGCCGACATTCGCGGCGGTGATGGATCAGATCGAGGACGAACGCGTCAACAAGCGCGCCCTGCGCTATCTGCGCGATCTGCGCAACGACGCCTATATCGAGTACAATTGAGCGCGGCCCCCAAATCTCCGGCCGCTCCGCTGGCGATCACGATCGGCGATCCGGCCGGGATCGGGCCTGAGGTCATCCTTGGCGCATGGGCGCGGTTGCGGGCGGATCGGCGCGCGCCGCCGGCCTTCGTTGTCGGCGGGCCGGAAC
>JBGSKN010000025.1:0-11609 GCA_041741215.1 Erythrobacter sp.
CTCCGCAACCGGATAGCCTCGCTCCGTGATCTGAGCCACCGCATCCCGCCTGAACTCATCGCTGAAATTTACCTTGCTCATCTTCGTCTCCTTACCTCAAAATTAGGGAAGAAGGCGTCCAGAAATCTAGGGGCTATTCATTTCGGTTCGCGCATCATGCTTGGCGAGGACGTGCTTAAGGCTGACCATGCCCCGATCACCAATACGGCGGACCGGATGATTGCGCTTGCCGCCGTATCGCAGGCCTTCCTGCTGATCGCGGCAATGCTGACGGGCCTGATGATCTTCATCTGGCTGTCGCGCGCGCGCATTGCCAGGGTTGCCGAAGCCTATGAGGAAACTGGCAGGGGATCGGTGCTTGATGCGCTGCGCTCGCACTGGGCGATTTTCGGTGCGCTTGCCATCGGGTTGTATGTCGGGGCTGAAGTGTCGATCGGCAGCATCATGATCAACTTCCTCAATCAATCCGATATCATGGGCCTGCCGCTTGAAACGGCGGGCTTTTACCTCGCCAATATCTACTGGATGGGGGCACTGATTGGCCGGTTTATCGGATCCTATCTGCTGACCATCATGCGCGCTCCGGTTCTGCTCGGGCTTGCGGCAGGCTGTGCCACATCGCTCTGCCTGATTGTGGCGCTGACCAGCGGGCCTTGGGCCGGTTACGCAGCGCTTGCGGTCGGGCTGTTCAATTCGATCATGTTCCCCACGATCTTCACCATCACACTTGAACGCGCAGGCGTTTCGCAGGCATCGACTTCGGGCCTGCTATGCCTCGCGATTGTCGGCGGAGCGCTGCTGCCCTATGCGGTCGGGCAGATGGCCGACAAGGCAAGCCTGTCCGCCTCGTTCTTCATCCCCATGACAGCTTATGGGGTCATATGCCTTTTTGCCCTGCTGGCTGCTGCGCGGCGCGAGCGCCCGCCGGGCTTCCAGACGGCCTGAGCAGGATATTCACCTGCACGAACCGCTGCCGGGCTTCGCTGGCAGTGCGAGCAGGGCCACAACCGGGAAATGGTCCGATGCCACGCGCCCATTGGCATGTTGAGCGACGACCATTGCGCGGATGACGCCCACCCCGGTGCTGACGAAGATATGATCGATGACCGTGCCGGGGGCTGGCAGCGGATCGTAATTGTTGAAGGAAGATGGGGGCTGGCCTTCGGGAAGCGTCCCTGAGCTTTCGGCGGTCGGCACAATCCCTGCGCCTGCGATCATTTGCGCAATCGCCGGTGCATTGATGCCGGTGTTGAAATCGCCCAGCAGCACCAGCGATTCGCGCGCGCCGAGGTTGGCCTTGATCCATCCGGCCAGCTGCCTGCCGCTTTCCACGCGCGCCTGTTCGCCGATGTGGTCCCAGTGGGTGTTGATGACCAACAGCCGCGCGCCATCCTGCTTTCGTCTGACATGGGCAAAGCTTGCCACCCGGCGAAATGCGGCGTCCCATCCCACTGATGGAACATCAGGGGTTGGCGAAAGCCAGAACGTGCCTGCGGATTGGATCCTGAAGACCCGGCGGTCAATCGCAAGCGGAGAAGCCTCTCCCGCAAGCTTTCCATCGTCACGGCCACCGCCGATGAAAACATGGCTGGGCAGGGCGGATTCAAGGTCTGCGCGCTGGTTGGGAAGCACTTCCTGCATTCCCAGCACCGCTGGGCGCAGCGTCTGAATTTGCGCAATCAGCAGATCGCGCCGGTAAACCCAGGCGTTCGCCCCGTCCGCCGGAGTGTCGAGCCGGATATTGTAGGTCATGGCCAGAAGCGGTTCCGGGCAAGCGCCTGCCTGCGGCTTCGCAGCCGCTCCGCCGCCAGCCGCAGCACATGCGATCAAAGCCAGCATCGTCACCAACAATCTGTTCACCAGATACCTCCGATATGTCCTGCGCGGATTCTATGGCAGCGCTTCCAATTAGGGCTGCTTAGTGCAATTCTGCCATCTGGCCAATTGGGAGCGACAGTGAAACAGGTGCGCATACTGCACAAGTCAGAGGCATCGCTGGCGGCTTTTCGTGCCACTGGCGAGCCGGTGCTTGTTCGCGGCCTGGTGGCAGATTGGCCGGTCGTTGCCGCTGCCTTGGCCGGGCCTGACGAACTGATCGCGCGGCTGATTGCGAATGCCGCCGATACTCCGCTGTCCTATGCTGCTGGCGATCCGGAATATCTGGGCCGCTTCCACTATACCGCCGATGGCCGCCACCTCAATTTCACCCGCCATCAGGCCAGTCTGGCGCAGTTTCTGCAATTGCTGCTGGATGAAGCGGAAACCGGCCAGCCGCGGGCGCTCGCTGCGCAGGGCCTGCCGGTGCATCTGTGCATTCCCGGCTTCGCGCAGGCGCACGCGATGGCGCTGCTGCCCCCAACGGTCATGCCGCGCATGTGGATTTGCAACCGCGCGGAGGTTGCGACCCATAATGACGAGCTGGAAAACATCGCTTGCGTTGCGGCTGGCAGGCGACGTTTTACCCTGTTCCCGCCCGAAGCGATCGGGGATCTTTATATGGGGTCGTTTGAACTGACCCCCGGCGGCACGCCGATCAGCATGGTGCATGTGTCCGCGCCCGATCTCGATCGCTATCCGCGCTATGCTGCGGCGATGCAGGTCGCGCAGGTGGCCGAGCTTGAACCGGGGGACGCCCTCTATATCCCCTATCAGTGGTATCATCATGTCGCCGCGCTCGATCCGGTCAATATTCTGGTCAATTACTGGTGGGATGCGGCGCGGCAGGATCTGGGTTCGCCGTGGGATGCATTGCTGCACGCAGTGATCGCCCTGCGCGAACTGCCGCCAGACCAGCGCCGCGCATGGAAGGCCGTGTTCGATCACTATGTCTTCCTTGGCAATGGCGATCCGGGGGAACATCTTGCGCTGGAAATGCGCGGGATACTGGCGCGCAGCGATCCGGCAGCGACCGCGCGGCTGAAACAGGATCTGATCAATAATCTGACTGATGAAGGCGCAAAATCAGGCCCCTTTGCATGAACAGGAAGGCAGTGTTGTGATGAAGCTTGCATTGAAATTCGCGGCCGCGGTGCTGGGTTGCAGCCTTGCGGCACCGCAAGCGGGGCTGGCGCAGGACGTGCCCTTTGCCGAAGAAATCCATGTCTTCGGCATCGAGGATGAAGTCTATCCTGCACAAGGATGCGAGACATTGTTCGTGGGCAGTTCCAGCTTTCGCTTCTGGTTCGCGATGGCACAGGATTTCCCGCGCACGCGCCTGATAAAACGCGGGTTCGGCGGTTCCCGGATTTCCGACATCAATTTCCATTTTGACCGTGTCGTGGGCCGTTATCGACCTGCGCGCATCGCCTTTTACGCGGGCGAAAATGACATTGATGCGGGCAATTCGCCCGATGCGATCATGGCCGATCTTGCCCGCTTCATGGACCGCAAGAGCGCCACTCTGGGTGCGACCCCTGTGTTCTATGTATCGGCCAAGCCATCACTGGCGCGCTGGGCGCAGTTCGAACAGCAATCGCAGCTCAACCGCATGGTTGCACAGATGGCGAGCGAACGCGGCGATCTGGTCTATGTCGATATCGTCAGTGCGATGATCAAGGATGGCAAGCCCGACCCGGCGCTGTTCATTTCCGATGGCCTGCATATGAAGGCCGCCGGCTACAAACTGTGGCGCAAGCAGATCGCCGCCGCCTTCCGCAGCGCGAAGACAAGCCGGGCGCCGGGATGCTGATCGGCAGGATGCATCCGGTTGGGCCATTGCTGCTGGCATTGGCGGCGGTGCTTCTTGCGCGTCCGGCGGAAGCCCAGGTGATGCCCGACGGCCCGACCCTTGCGGCGGCTGACTTGCGACCCGCTCAGGACCTGTCGGGGGACTGGACGTGGTCGATCGATCCCTATCGGGATGGACAAGCAGGATTTCATGGCGGCGAGGTGGGTGAAGGCCATAGCCGTTTCGCCGACACCCACGTGTCCACCGTTCGCGCGACCAATCCCCTGGCCCTTTACGAATACGACATGGATACCGCGGCGGTCGCTCAGCTGCCCTCATCCTGGCTCGGCCACTCTGCGCAGATGCGTCACTATCAGGGGCTGGTGTGGTATCAACGCCGGTTCGATACGATCACCGAACCGGGCAAGCGGCGTTTCGTGCAATTCGGCGCAGTCAATTATTCGGCGGAAGTCTGGCTCAATGGCACGCGGCTGGGCAGGCATGAAGGCGGGTTCACACCGTTTGGCTTTGAAGTCACCGGGCTTCTGCGTGAAAAGGGCAACCGGCTTGTCGTGGCAGCCGATTCCCGGCGCACCGACTCGGATGTGCCGCCGCCCGTCACCGACTGGGAAACCTATGGCGGCATCACACGGGACGTGCGGCTGCACACCCTGCCGGAAACCTTTGTCGATGATGCCTGGGTGCGCATGGCGCCTGACGGAAGCATCCGTGCAGATATTCGCCTCAACGGCGCGGGTATGGCGCAATTACCAGTTCGGCTGGCGATTCCCGATCTGGGGATCAGCCAATCCGGGATTGCCGGGGCCGATGGGACGGTCTCATTCCACCTCGCGGCCCCTGCGCGGCTTGAACGCTGGTCGCCCGATCACCCAAACCTTTACCGTGTCGAGATTTCCGCCGGTGAGGACCGCTGGCATGATATCATGGGGTTCCGGACAATCTCGCTGCGCGGAAGCGAGATATTGCTCAATGGCCAGCCGATCTTTCTGCGCGGTATCAGCCTGCACGAAGAAGAGTTCGGTTCGGAGCCCAGCCGCCGCGTATCCGATGCAGAGGCGGCCCAGCTTCTTGGCCTGGCAAAGGATGGTCTCAACGCGAATTTCGTGAGACTGGCGCATTACCCGCACGCGGAATCCATGATGCGGGCGGCTGACCGGCTGGGGTTGATCGTATGGAGCGAAATCCCGGTTTACTGGCGTATCGCGTTCGACGACCCGGAGGTTCTCCTGAAAACGCGCCGGATGCTTGCAGAAATGATCCTGCGCGACCGAAACCGGGCAGCCGTCGCCTTGTGGAGCGTCGGAAACGAAACCCCGGTCAGCGATGCCCGCAACCGTTTCATGACGCAATTAGCGAGCGATGTCCGAATGCTCGACCCTGACAGGCTGGTGACGGCAGCGCTGCTGACCGGGCGGGAACAACGCGGCGACAGGCAGGTCGTGACAATTTCCGATCCGCTCGCCGAAGTCGTCGATGTCCTAGCGGTGAACACCTATTTCGGCTGGTATGGCACGGATCGCCTCGAAGATATTGTCTCCTATGATTGGGACGTTCCGGGAACCAAGCCCTTCGTGTTCTCGGAATTTGGCGCGGGCGCGAAATTTGGCTTGCGAGCCGAAGGGCTGCCTGCCGCGAAATTCACCGAAGAATATCAGGCGGAACACTACCGCGCCACGCTCGCCATGGCAGGCGAAATTCCGACCCTTGCGGGCATGTCCCCGTGGATATTGAAAGACTTCCGTTCGCCCCGCCGCCAGCTTCCGGGCGTGCAGGACGGTTGGAACCGCAAGGGGCTGGTCAGCGAGACGGGAGAGCAAAAGCTGGCGTTTGAAGTGCTGGCGAACTGGTATCGCTCAGTGAAGGCGCGTTGCTCGGCACCCGGGATTGAACCGGAGGTTGAATGCTAGGGTCAGGACGTGACCCCCAGCTTTCCCCCAGCTGGGATTAGAGCCGGGCGGTTGTTTTGCGCATCTGCGCGGTTGAAGCAATGGGCTGTGTAGCGGAAGCCTGAAGGGCGTAGCAAAGCAGGCCATTGCTTATCCAGTTCGGCGGCGAACGCCGCCGGTGTTGCGTCACCAAGGGATGAGTGCGGTCTCTCCCGGTTGTAGTCCTCGGCCCAGGCCGCGATTTCGACCGGGGCATGAGCAGGGCTGAGGAACAGCGTCTCGTTCAGCAACTCGTCGCGCATGCGGCCGTCAAAGCTCTCGCAGAAGCCGTTCTGCACGGGTTTGCCCGGCGCGGTGTAATGCCACTCCACGCCGATCTCCCCGCACCGTGCCAGCACAGCATTGCTGGCCAGCTCGATGCGCATGACGCGGGGGTCACCGGCGATGGCGAGGTGGTGTTCGTCAACGCGCGCTACAACTGCCTCGCCACTCTCTCCACCAGGCACAGTTTCCGTCCACCATGGCGGCCCGCGTTCATCACCGAACTGGTCGACGAAGACCGCTGCCATCTGAACGGGTTGGCGATGCGCGATGGCATTTGGTTGAATTTCCTGGTATTTTCAAGAGCTGACTGATCTGAATCGAGCGATGAACCGGGTTCGGCAGCATCGCCTGACAGGCAGCGCCGCTCCAGGTATGGTGGGTAGTCACAACCCGATCGAACAGGTGTTCGCAAACTGAAACACCTCATGCGCAGAGGCGCCAAGCGAACCCACGAGGCGACATGGATGCGCATCGAAACATACTCGATTGCTTCCCGGCAAACGAATGCGCCGCATGCCTTGCCAACTCAGGCTATGCACAAACCTGGGGGCAGAACCTATTTACGGCGGAATTGCAGCACATTGGCGGGCGGCTTGCGCGGGGGTGGGCGCAGGCGTTGCTCGGTGAGCGCATATTTGAGCGCCGCGCCCACCATCAGCGCCGATGCCAGCAGGATCGACCCCGCCCAGAACCAGTGCGGCAGGCCGCTCGCCGCCGCAATCTGCCCGGTGTCCGACAGCATCGGTCGCCCCTCGATCACCGCCTGCTCGGTAAACAGGTAGTCAAAATCGCGCAGCATGCTCATCGCGCCCAACACACCCAGGAATTGCAAGGCAAAGCGAACGAAACCGGGCGACCCGCGCCATGCAAGCAGCATCAGAACCCCCGCCACCAGCGGCAGCATGGCATAGCCGACCGGCGAGCGCACCCAGATCATGACGCTGACCAGAATTGCTGCCGCTGACAGCCACAGCGCGGCTCGCCAAAGTCGCGGATGCGCGCTGACGACGATCAGAGCCGCGCCGACGACGCTCGGCGCCAATGGCCCGCCTGCCGCAATCGCGGCGAGTGTGAAGCGCGATGCATCACCTGCGACCTGGCTCTGCGCGACGCCCGAACCACTGGCAAAGATCAGCAATTGCTGAAACTGCTGCCCCAGCGCCAACGCGGTCAGCCCGTGGCCCATTTCGTGAAACCATGTCGTCAGGATTGCAAAAGGATAGACCAGATAGGCCCCGAATGGCAGCGCAGGCAGCATCACCACCACCAGCCCGGCCAGCACCAGCCGTCCGACCGCTTCGCCCTGACTGCCGGGGGTAACGAGTGATTGCATATGGCTCAGCCGGCCTCGGCGGGCGCGGCCTTTGCTCCGTTGCCTTCGGTGTCCGGAACCCGCCCGCTCGCGTCGACTGCGATCCGCAAGGCTTCTTCGTCCTCGTCGCGCTGTTCGCGCAGGATCGACCAGCTGGCCAGAAATAGCCCGGCCACCAGCGGGCCGAGGACAATCCCCGAAATCCCGGCCATGCTGATCCCGCCCAGCGTGGTGATGAGGATGATCCAGTCAGGGATGCCGGTATCGCGCCCGACCAGAATCGGCCTCAGCACATTATCGGCCGACGAGATGATGAAAAACCCGGTCAGCAGCACGAACAAACCCTGCCAGTAATCACCGATCAACAGCAGGTACAGGCCCGCCGGCA
Organism: Erythrobacter sp.; assembly: GCA_041741215.1. GTDB lineage: Bacteria > Pseudomonadota > Alphaproteobacteria > Sphingomonadales > Sphingomonadaceae > Erythrobacter. Next base: position 7,599 of record JBGSKN010000025.1, read on the forward strand.
ACCAGACCCCGCCCGATCCGATCACCGGAATCAGCGCGAAAATTGCCATGATCACCCCGAACAACAGCGCCGAGGGCACGCCTGCAATCATTAGCGTGACCGTCCCCAGTGCGCCCTGCACCAACGCCACCACGCCGGTGCCCTTGATCGTCGCGCGCACGATCCCGAGGAATCGTTCAGCCAGACGTTCGGCAATGCTGCGCTCAACCGGCATCGTCCGCAGAACCGTGCGCCCGATCCGCTCGCCATCGCGCAGCAGGAAGTACATCACATAAAGCGCAACGACGAACGACAGCATAAATCCGAGCGCGCCGCTGCCGATCGATACAGCCTGACTGGCAACCATCCCGGCGCTTTCGCTGAGCAATTCCTGGATCCGCGCCTGGACATTTGCCATGTCGGCCCAGCCGCTGCGGTCAACCGCCTCCTGCGCGGTTGAAGGCAGCACGCCGTAAACAGAATTAAACAGCGCGGCCAGATCGACCGGTTGCTGTTGCAAGGCGGCGACCAGCCTGATCGCCTGCTGCGCCACCAGCGCGGCGATCCACAGCGTGGGAACCATCACGACGAAGAAAATCACCAGCAGCGATACCCCCGCAGCCGGATTGCGCCGTCCACCCATCCGCCGCAGGATATTGCGATAGAGCGGCTGGAACATGATCGCTGCCAGCCCCGCCCACAACAGCGGCTGGGCAAATGGCAGGATGATGACCGCCATCAGCAGGCTGACCACCGCAAGGATTATCAGGAAGCTTGCGTGCTGCAATTCCTCGGTGCGGTGTGGCTGCTGATTCATGGCTTTCGGTTCGTCCCCTGTGATTTCCTAAACGTCGAGGTTTGCCACGTTGAGTGCATTATCCTGAATGAATTCGCGTCGCGGCTCTACGATGTCGCCCATCAACCGGGTGAAGATTTCGTCGGTGACGTCGGCATCTTCAACCTTGACCTGCAACAGCGCGCGGTTGTCGGGATCGAGCGTGGTTTCCCACAATTGTTCCGCGTTCATTTCGCCCAGCCCTTTGTAGCGGCTGATCGACAGGCCCTTGCGCCCGGCGGCGAAGATCGCATCGAGCAATTGGGTGGGGCGACTAATCGAACCGTCAAACGCGGCGGCTGGCGCGGGGGCCGCTTCCTCGGCCTCTCCGGCGAGCGGATCGCCTGCGACCAGTTCGGCTTCGGGTTCCTCTGCACCAGCATCGCCTGCGCGCACCAACCGGACGGGCGAGGCGTAGGCATCAGCCTGCGCCGCAGCGAGCCCGTGGAGCTTGTGCGCTTCGGTGCTGGAAAGGAACCGCGCGTCGATTTCGTGGACATCGGTGACCCCGCGCCACAGGCGCTCGAAGATCACCGAGCCATCATCCCGCTGCGCTGCGCTCCACCGGGCTTCGCGGTCGCCCGCACCCAGTCGTCCGGCAGCGCGGGCCAGAGCCGCAGTCAGCGCGTCTCCCGTCAGCCCCGGTTCGAGCGCGCCGACCAGCGCCATCTGTTCGACTATGCCGCTGTCATAACGGCGCGGCACGAAAGTGAGCAGGTTCTTCAATCGCAGCGCGCCATCGACCAGGCCTCGCAGATCATCGCCCCCGCGTGCGCCTTCCGCGGTTTCCAGCACCCGGCCCTGAAGGCCCGCATCGACCAGATAACGATCGAGAGCAGGCTGATCCTTGAGATAGACCTCGCTGCGCCCCTTGGCGACCTTGAACAGCGGCGGCTGGGCGATGAACAGGTGCCCGGCGCGGATGATGTCGGGCATCTGGCGGTGGAAGAAGGTCAGCAGCAGGGTGCGAATGTGTGCGCCGTCGACATCGGCGTCGGTCATGATGATGACCTTGTGGTAGCGCAGTTTATCAAGGTTGAATTCATCGCGGATGCCGGTGCCCATCGCCTGGATCAGCGTGCCGACTTCCTTGGACGAGATGATCCGGTCAAACCGCGCACGTTCGACATTCAGGATCTTGCCCTTCAGCGGCAAAATCGCCTGGGTCTTGCGATCACGCCCCTGTTTGGCCGAACCGCCGGCCGAGTCGCCTTCGACCAGGAACAATTCGGACTTGGCGGGGTCGCGTTCCTGACAATCGGCCAGCTTGCCGGGCAGGCTGGCGATGCTCATCGCGCCCTTGCGGCTCATTTCGCGGGCGCGCCGGGCGGCCTCGCGCGCGGCGGCGGCGTCGATCACCTTCTGGATGATCGATTTCGCGTCTGCCGGGTTTTCCTCCAGCCATTCGCTCATCTTCTCGCCCATCAGCGCTTCCAGCGGCTGGCGCACTTCGGATGAGACAAGCTTGTCCTTGGTCTGGCTGGAAAACTTGGGATCGGGCAGCTTGACACTGACAATCGCGGTCAGCCCTTCGCGCATGTCCTCGCCCGACAGGCTTACCTTTTCCTTCTTCAGCATCCCTGATCGTTCGGCATAATTGTTGAGCGTGCGGGTCAGCGCGGCGCGGAAAGCGGCCAAATGCGTACCGCCATCGCGCTGCGGGATGTTGTTGGTGAAGGCGAGCACGTTTTCGTAATAGGAATCGTTCCATTCCAGCGCGACATCGATCCCGATCCCGTCCTTTTCAGCCGACACCGAGATCGGTTCGGGGATCAGCGGCAGCTTGTTGCGGTCGAGATATTTGACGAAAGCGGCAATCCCGCCTTCGTAATAGAGATCGTGTTCGAGCACGTCTTCATGGCGCAGATCGCGCAGTTTGATCCGCACCCCCGAATTGAGGAATGCCAGTTCGCGGTAACGGTGCTCGAGCTTTTCGAAATCATATTCGGTGACGTTCTTGAAGGTGTCGTGACTGGCCTTGAAGGTGACGCGGGTGCCCTTTTTCAGGCCATTGTCATCGCCATTGCTGGCAACCGGCGGCGCATCGCCCGTCACCACCAAAGGTTCGACCGCATCGCCGTGTTCAAACCGCATCCAATGCGCCTTGCCCTCACGCCAGATCACCAGTTCGAGCCATTCGCTGAGCGCATTGACCACCGACACGCCCACCCCGTGGAGGCCGCCTGATACCTTGTAGGCATTGTCGTCGGAGGTGTTTTCGAACTTCCCGCCCGCGTGAAGCTGGGTCATGATGACTTCGGCGGCGGAGACGCCTTCTTCGGTGTGCATCCCGGTGGGAATGCCGCGCCCGTTATCCTCGACAGAAACGCTGCCATCCGGGTTCAGTTCGATCAGCACCAGGTCACAATGCCCGGCCAATGCTTCGTCAATCGCGTTGTCGCTGACTTCAAACACCATGTGGTGCAGGCCCGATCCGTCATCGGTATCGCCGATATACATGCCTGGGCGCTTGCGCACCGCGTCGAGGCCTTTGAGAACCTTGATCGAATCCGCGCCATATTCGCCCATCTGGCGGACTTTTTCGGGGAGCGCGACGGGGGTCTGGGCTGGTGCCTGAGAAGTTGGTTGCGAGGTGTTGTCGTTCATAGCGATCATATAGGCGCTAAGGCTGCGAAACCCAACTGCGTGAGCGCCGCAGGCGCGGCTTTTCCACGAGAGTTCGGGGCGCTTCGTCGATGGGTTCAGAAGGAGCTTCAAAAGGCTGGGCGGAAATGCACCTCGCCGCGCCAGATCGTGGCATCAAACAGCGGCATTATCCCGGCGCGCGTGGCGGCGTCGAACTGGGTGACATGGCACTGTGCGGCGGCTGCGGCGGCGGCGAGATCGGCGGGGGTGTAGGCGATGCTTTCGGTCAGCAGCGCCGGATCGGTGATGGCCCATTGCGCCATTTCGGGCACCGCAGGCAGGCGTCCGGCGGGGATGGCGACATAGAGCAGTTTCGGGCGCTCGGCAGAGGGCATGGCCTGCACGATTTGGGTTGCGAGCGCGCTCACCATGCGGTGATCGGCATGGCCGTATCCGCCATCAGCGCCCCAAGTCAGCACGAGGTCTGACAGCGCGAATTGCTCCCTGAAGGACACCGCCAATTCGCGCGCCGGGCTGCCCAGGTGATGCGCGACCACGCCCAGCTTGCCGTCGCCGTGCTCGCCGCCCAGCAGCGTCGTAATGCCCAGCGC